>JADGAQ010000128.1 GCA_015231925.1 Magnetococcales bacterium | reverse complement strand
GATCTCGTAGCAGGGCATCACCGCCCCCGCTGCAATTCCGATAATTCGGGGACACCATACGCATTTCCTTATGGCTATAAAGGAAATGGGTATGGTGTCCCCGGATTTCGCAATAAAGGAAATGGGTATGGTGTCCCCGGATTTCGCATAATAAAGGAAATTGGTATGGTGTCCCCGGATTTCGCGTCCCCGGATTTCGCCATAATAAAGGAAATGGGTATGGTGTCCCCGGATTTCGCCATAATAAAGGAAATGGGTATGGTGTCCCCGGATTTCGAGGGCCGGATTTCGCCTGGAAATGGGTATGGTGTCCCCGGATTTCGCCTGATTTCTGTAGTATGGCGCCCTCTGATTTTAAAGATTATTTTCCAGTCAGAGCTCTCAGCGCAGGCTCTAAAAAGTAAGGGAAAATACTTATTTGTTTTTCTGGTGTTGTAATTTCATCAAGTTTTGTTGTTGATTGTTCTGAATTTCTTGTAATTCTCCATTCTTTGTGTCTTCTGTTGCCTAGTTTATCAATCAGCTCAACGTGTAACATTTCGCCTATTATTGGCATATTTCTAATAGCGGTATTATTGTGATAATCAAATTTTCGTTGCCAAGATTCGGCTATCCAAACCAACCCAAAGGCCTGAAGAGCGGCGATTCGGTCTGCAATGAACCTCCAGAATATGAATTTATCTGCTTGATCGCTAAACTGTGTTGAAATATAATCAATTACTTGCCAATTTTCATTAAATATAAATAGTGAAGGGTGGTGGCTGCCAAAATGGCTGAATATTGTGTTGGCCATTTTTGAATAATATTCAAAAATATTCTCAAGGCTGCCCGATAAAGCCTGACCTGTATTGAATAAGTCAAGAATTGCCTGATCAGGTTTAAATGTTTTATCGATTGAAATTAATCGAGTATCAAATGAATATTGATATCGACTATTCATTTTGAAGTAGCCTGTTTGGTGGCTCTGGGTTTTATTAATAAATATAGTAGGATCTTGGATGGTCTCGTCTAATTTGGAATTAAGGTGATTGGCTAAGTTTTTACAACAATCGTAGGTGCGCGCATAAACATATATAAGTGATTGTAATAGTTCCCGGTGCGGAAGCGAGGATGTTACCCAGCGTCTTTCTATTTTGACCGAAGCAGAGCGGGAAACTCCGGAAGGGAGGTTTTTTTGGGCGAGGCGAACCAGTTTTCTTACGCCAGCACCCAGAAAGTCAGTTCTGGAAAATTCAATTATTTTATCGTCCTTCTCTAGATGTGAATAAATTAGCGTAAGTCTAAGGGAGCTGTTTAAGTCAAGATCTCCTTCCTTTTCAATGGTATTTCGAGCCTCTTTTGCCCACTTCATTACCTCATCTGAACCCCATGGCTGCAAGACAGTACTTGAATACCAAGCATCAAAGTTTGGAATTGATTCTCTGTTCTTTTGAATAATAAATGTTATTGTCATGGACGTTTGAAGAAAATGATTTGTATTCATTCGAAATGAGTCTGGTTCCAAGTAGCTCTTGAGGCAAAGATTGAGTTGATTTGCTAGATCTCTAAGTCGTTTTTCCCAAGGTTTCATAAGTATTATATATACGTTTTATGTTTTCGAAAGATTAGAAGATTGCCGACGGGACAGGTAGTCCGGGGACACCATATACAGTGGAAATCCGGGGACACCATACCTGCAGTGGAAATCCGGGGACACCATACCAATTCTCCAGCCACGCACATCTGACGACGCCATTGGGTGCCCCTCCTTGCAATCGCCATCCTCTCCCAAGGAAATCGTCAATCGCGTTTATTCCGTGATAGATACTCGTCCCCTGGAAATCCACCCATCCTTGTTTCCTATTGCATCACACTGTAGGGCAAAATCCCCCATGTTGCAAGCCTCATGTAATCCCTTTATGCCCAGGATACGGCTGGGTCAGCGGGATATGTCGGGGCGAAATCCGGTTGTACCAAAGGCATTTTCCTCGGAACCCCGCTTTCAATAAACCACTGTAAGCGTTTTTGGGGAGGGTTTGCCAAATGCGAAAAACATTTAATGTCCAAAAGTTGCCCAGGAGAGAGGGGTAGGGGCAGAGGTGCTACTCGGTTGGATTCCCCTCGTCTGGCACGGAAGCCCCCGCCTTCCGGCAAAGCAAGAGAATCTCCTTGGCTTTGGGGGAGGTGTTGGGCAACGGCGTGGTCCAGTCGCCTGCGCGCACGAAACGTGACCAGACCACCTGCAGGCCCGATGCGGCGCATAATGTCTCGATCTCCGCCTGGGTGTAGCGTTTGTCCCGCACGATGTATTCTTTATGAAGCTGGTTCTGCTCTTTGAACTGTTCCTTGCGGTAGCAAAGGTGGGTATCCCTGTCAATCATGAAATAGTCGGGATCGAAGATGTCTCCCGTCCGTTCCATGGTGTCGCTGGCTTTGAGATTGAGGAGTTCGTCGGGATTGTCCGCCAGCGAAAAATGATGCTTGGCCAGGGCGTTGGTCAATTCAAAATTCATTACCGACAACAAAGCCAAACCCCCCTCCCGCAGATGCTCGGCCAGGGTGTTGAGGATGCGGCGGTTGTCCTCTTCGTCGGCATAAGAACCGATCACATCGTAAAGACAAATGACGGCGGAATACCGCCTGCCCAGACGGAGGCTTCGGCAATCCCCGACGATGAATTCCACGTTGCTGTCGGGGGATTTGTTCGCCTTGGCTGAAGAGATGAAGTTTTCCAGATAATCGACGCCGGTCACCGCATACCCCCGAAGCCCCAGGCCGTTGCTGTGACGACCCCGACCACAGCCAACGTCCAGCACGGTGTCGCCAGGCTCCAGTTGGCAGGCGTCGATTATCCATTGGACCTCGTGGGCGGTGTGTCGGGCCCATTGGTGATCGTGGTCCAACAGCATCCTCGAATAGGCTTGCTTGACCGTTTGGTCCGAGGCCTGAAGCATTTGCTCGATCTCTCCCTGGGTCAGGGAGAATTGGGGTTGGTCCTGAAAGGTGAAGGCTGCCCATTCCCAGCCATCCGGTAGCTCTCCCAGCAACCAGGGCTTCTCCGGGGACGTAACGTGTTCGATCATCTCCGGCAGTCGGGAATGGTCGACGTTGAACGTTGTGTCGATGATAGAGGCGTTTTCCCCGGTCGTCCAGCAGGTGTCCGGTTTGATATACCAAACATGTTGTAGGCCGAAATTGAAAAGCATCTTGCGGTTTTTGTGGATGCGGGCGGGGTCGCAACGCCTTCGGGTGGCCTTTTCCAAGGCTCTGACCGCATAGGGATTCGAACTGAGTAGTCCCCAGGCGAAATGATCGGAGAAACACCAGGCGGAAAACAACAACTCCTTCCCAACGCCTTTTTGGCGGTGGTCGCTGTGAACCACCAGTTGCGTAACCCAGGAAATTATCTTCCCCTTGGCTGTTTTGGCTTGAATGGAAATGGCGTACCCGATAAGTTCATTCTGCAAACGGGCTTCCGCAACTTGGGAGCGTTCGTCCGTAAACCATTTTTTGAGATGTTCCGAACCAAGCTTGATTCGTTTGAGTGGGGCAGCCGGGCTTTGCCAATATCCGTAATGCTCGGAATAGAATTTGGCGTATTCGTCAATCAATTCAGGGCTGACCCATCGGCCTGGCAGAGAGGAAAATCGGTATTCCATGTCACCTCCGGATTCTCCCAAAAGTCAATCAATTATATGTTTTTAATATGTTATCTTTTAAGTATCAAAAAAAGAAAATGTTCTAATCTTTTGGCTTTTTCGCTTGATTTTTTCTTTTAAAATATCAGGCTTCAAAAGAAACGTATTAAAAACCAAGTCAAAGGACAGAACATTTCCTTTTTTTGCTACTTAAAAGATAAATATTGAAAGTCAAATAAAAAAAGCCGCCTTGGCGGGCGGCTTTTCATCAACAGTCTGAATTGGTGGAGCCAGGCGGGATCGAACCGCCGACCTCTTGAATGCCATTCAAGCGCTCTCCCAGCTGAGCTATGGCCCCAACGTCTCGCGCAACGAGGACCGGATCTTAGGCAAAAGCGGGGTGGGTGTCAACCCCCTTTTCAGCGTCGGGGCAAAAATTTACAGACGCCCCCAGAAATCAGCCAGTTCCGCCAGGCGCGTCAGGGAACGTTCCCGGCCCAGCGCCTCCAGCACGGCAAAAATACTCGGGGAGACATCCGTGCCCGTCAGGGCGATGCGTACCGGTTGCGCCAGTTTGCCCATGGCCAGCCCGTGGGCCTCCATCACCTCCTTGAAGGTCGCCTCCAACGGATCGTGACGCCACGCCTCCTGTGCCTGCAAGGCCGCAAGCAGCGCCTGATAGGCGGGCAGAATCTCGGCTTTGAGATGCTTGCCCACCGCCTTCTCCTGATAAGGCGTCACCCTCTCCGCAAAATAGAAACGGGCCGACTCCGCCATCTCCCGCAAACTCTTGGCGCGGGGCTGCAACGCCGGAATCACCGCCCGCACCAGTTCGGGGTCGGGATCGGCGATGCCGATGAGATGCAGTTGATGGGTCAGCAACCCCGCCAAGCGCTCCGGTTCGGCGGCGCGAATGTGATGGCCGTTGATCCACAGCAGCTTATCGTGGTCGAAAATCGAGGCCGATCGCCCCAACTGGCGCACATCGAACAGCCGCTCCATCTCCGCCATGGTGAAGATCTCCTGCTCCCCGTGAGACCAGCCCAGACGTACCAGATAGTTGTTGAGGGCCTCCGGCAGATAGCCGTCCTCGCGGAACTGCAATACCGAAACCGCACCGTGCCGCTTGGAGAGCTTGGCCCCGTCGCTGCCGTGCAGCAGCGGCATGTGGCCATACTGCGGCACCTCCCACCCCAGGGCGCGAAAGAGATGAATCTGCCGGGGGGTGTTGCTGATGTGATCCTCCCCGCGAATGACATGGTTGATGGCCATGTCGTGATCATCCACCACCACCGCCAGATTGTAAGTGGGGCTGCCGTCGGAACGCAGCAGGATGAGATCGTCCAGCTCCTCGTTCTTGAATCGAATCGTGCCCTGAATCAGATCGTCCCACCCCACCTCGCCGTCGGCGGGGGTGATGAAACGCACCACGGCGGGGGCGTCCGCCGCAATGTCCGCCTGACGATGGCGACAGCGCCCGTCGTACTTGGGCTTGAGCTTCTTCTCCCGCTGCTCCTCCCTCATGGCGTCCAGCTCCTCCCTGGTGCAGACGCAACGGTAGGCCTTGCCTTCCGCCAGCAGGCGCAAGGCGGCCTCCCGATGCTGGGCATGGCGCTGCGATTGGTAGACGGGCGGTTCGTCGGGGGAGAGGCCCATCCAGGCCAATCCCTCCAGAATGACATCCACCGCTTCCTGTTTGGAGCGTTCCAGATCGGTGTCTTCAATGCGCAACAACAGGGTTCCCCCCTCGCGCCGCGCCTGCAGATAGCAGAACAGGGCCGTCCGGGCGGAACCGATGTGCAGAAAACCGGTGGGGGAGGGGGCAAAACGGGTGCGAAAGGTCATGGTCTTATCGATATCGGCGGCAAAGGGTGGCTGGGAAGAGTGAAATGCGGTTCGGAGCGCGCGACATCGCACACACACTGGCATTCTAGAACCGTCTGGCTTAATATGCACGATTTTGGTGCATTGAAAAGGCTTTCTGGGCCGAGGAAGGAGTCGACGCCGTGGCAGCAGCGCAAGATTTGAATAAACCGGAAGTGTACGCCGAGGCTTTGGCGCGGGCAGCGATGGAGCCCGATGCCGAACGGTTGGCGGCCTGGCTCGCCGGGGTGGACGACCTGGCCAAGAGCCCGTTCTGGAAGTGGTATCTCTACTTCGCCGAACGGCTGCAGGAGATGGCGCCGCGCCCCGAATCGGCCTTCCGCACCCGGGGCAGGGCCAACGTGGCCACTCCCAAAGTCGGGCGCAACGATCCGTGTCCCTGTGGTTCCGGCAAGAAATTCAAGGCCTGCCACCTCGGCGACGAGGAGGCGGTGGCCTGGAAGCTGGGTTCCCCCACTCCGGAGATCCGGGCGGCGGCCATCTCCCTGCTGATCCAGAAACTGCCCCTGGCCACCCTGCGCAATGTCGACTGGCAACAGGCTTCCGAGCTGGCCCGCATCGACGGCGCCACCCGGTTGCAGCAGGAAGGGGATCCGGAAACGGCCTTGCGACTGCTGAAAACGGTTCTCGACGGAGCCCGCGACGATCCGCGTCTGCTCTTCGACTTCTGGGTGGCCCGTTACGCCGAATGGCTGGTGGAGGCGGAACGTCACCAGGAGGCCGAGGATTTCCTCCTGGACGAGTACGACCATCCAAAGGGCGTGACCCGTGGCCAGGTGGCCCAGAAACTCGCGGCCTTCTACCTCGATCAGGGGGATCCGGACAATGCCGATACCTGGGTGGAGTCGGCTTTGGAGGAGGAGCCCACCAATCCCTTCAACCACTATCTGAAGGGGCTGCTGAACCACTCCCTGGATCACTTCGAGGAGGCGGTGGCCTCTTACGAGCAGGCCAAATCCTTGAGCGATCGTTTCCGCGAGCAGGAGCGGGTCTACATGCAGAAGCTGGTGGAAGAGTCCCTGCAGGCAGCCCGCAATCGCGAGCGCCTGGATGAAGACAAGTCGGTCGAAGCCGCCGAAGAGGAATGAGTGAAGGACAGACCATGAAGCGCAGCCACTATTGCAACGATGTGCGACATCCCCAGGTGGGTTCCCGTGTGGTGCTGTGCGGCTGGGTCAACCGCCGCCGGGACCACGGCGGGGTCATATTCGTCGATCTGCGGGATCGCACCGGGCTGGTTCAGGTGGTGTTTTCTCCGGAGCATGCCTCGGAGATCCACGCCCAGGCCCATGTGCTGCGTAACGAGTATGTCATCCAGGTGGAGGGCACGGTCTCCCCTCGACCCGCCGAGACGGAAAACAGCAATCTGGCCACCGGGGCCATCGAGGTGATGGCGGAGGCTTTGACGGTGCTGGCCGCCAGCCAGGGGCTGCCCTTCCAACTGGACGAGGAGGACGTGGGGGAGAACACCCGCCTGACCCACCGGTTCCTCGATTTGCGTCGGCCCTTCATGCAACGCAACCTGATCTTCCGCCACCGGGTCATGCAGACCACGCGGCGTTTTCTGGATCAGGAGGGCTTTCTGGAGGTGGAGACCCCCATGCTGACCCGCAGCACCCCCGAGGGCGCACGGGACTATCTGGTGCCTTCCCGGGTCAATCCGGGGCAGTTTTTCGCCTTGCCCCAGTCGCCGCAACTGTTCAAACAGTTGCTGATGGTGGCGGGCTACGATCGCTATTTCCAGGTGGTGCGCTGCTTCCGGGACGAGGATCTGCGGGCCGACCGCCAGCCGGAGTTCACCCAGATCGATCTGGAGATGTCCTTCGTGGAGCCGGATGACGTGATCGGCCTCACGGAGCGCATGGTGGCGGCCATTCTGAAGGAGTCGCGGGAGATTGATCTCCCCCTGCCTCTGCCGCGCATCACCTATGCCGAAGCCATAGAACGCTTTGGCCGGGATGCCCCCGACATGCGCATTCCCATGGAACTGGTCAATGTGACCGAGGCCATGAAAAATACCGGCTTCAAGGTCTTTGCCCAGTTCGCCAATCTGCAGGGCGACCGCAACGACCGGGGGGTGGTCAAGGTGCTGCGGGTGCCGGGCGGGGCCTCGTTGACCCGCAAGCAGATCGACGATTACACCGCCTTTACCGCCACCTTCGGATCCAAGGGGCTGGCCTGGATCAAGGTGACGGGTGCCGAAGCCGAGGGGGGGTGGCAATCGCCCATCGTGAAATTCTTCTCTCCGGAGGAGAAAGAGGCCATTCTGCGACTGACAAACGTGCAAAATGGCGATATTCTCTTTTTTGGAGCCGATCGTACCGCCGTGGTCAACGAATCCCTGGGGCGTTTGCGCATCCGGGTGGCCAAGGATCTGGGGCTGATCGACGACAAGGCCCTCTCCTTCGTCTGGGTCACCGATTTCCCCCTGCTCGACTGGGATGCGGAGGAGAAGCGTTGCGTGGCGGTGCATCATCCCTTCACCTCGCCCGGGGACGAGGATCGGGATCGCTTGATGAACACCGATCCCGCCACCTGGCCGCCGTCGGTATTGCTGGAGATGAAGGCCAAGGCCTACGACCTGGTACTTAACGGTACCGAGGTCGGTGGTGGTTCGGTTCGTATCCACGATACCGAGTTGCAAAAACGAATGCTTGAGCTTTTGGCCATCGGAGCCGAAGAAGCCGAAGAGAAGTTCGGCTTCCTGTTGAAGGCCCTGGCTTTCGGAGCCCCTCCTCACGGTGGTTTGGCCATCGGGCTCGACCGGTTGGTGGCGATTCTTCTGGGGGTGGAGTCGATTCGGGATGTCATCGCCTTCCCCAAGACCCAGAAGGCCTCGTGCCTGCTGACCCAGGCGCCTTCCTCGGTCGATCCCCGGCAGTTGAAGGAGCTTTCCCTGCGCTCCACCGCCAAAGTGAAGGAAGAGGCTGCTCCCGTTTGATACGGGGGTTGAGTTGTACGACATGGAAGTCGTTTTCGAATCTGTTCCCTTTCACTGTCTGCCGGGGGGATGATGAGGCGACTTCAGGTACCAGGTAGCCAGCCGTTCGAGAAGCTGCGGCTTGACCCCTTCAGCGGGGGAATGGCCTGATGGGCCGCTCCTTCTTGTACCGGATGCTCGCTTCCCGCGCGACGACCGAAGCCATGGTGGTCACTGTCACCCGTGCCTCGGGATCCCGACATCTGGCGGTGCCCTCTTTTGTGCCCCGGTTGTTGCCGTGGCTGGGTGGGGGGGCGGCTGTGCTGCTGTTTCTGGCGGGTGTTTGGGTGGGCCGTCCTGCGCAGGTCGTGCAAACCACGCCGGAGATTCGAGTGGAGGAGTTGTCCACCGAAGTCGAGTTGCTGCAACAGCAGAACCGGGAGTTGGCGGATCGCCTCACCGTCCGGGAGACCGCGCTGCAGGAGCTGGATGTCAAGCTGGAAACGGCCCGTCTGATGTTGGGACTGGTGCCCCCGGATCCCGGACTTTCCCTGACCAGCCGCATGGAAATGACTCTGCGGGAGTTGCAACAGCGGGGCATCAACCAGGTTGCCGACAAAAAATCACCTGCCGAATCGGCTTCCCCCCATCTTCGGGAGGCTTCCGCCCGTGCCAAGCCGGGGGCTCTCTCCGCCCGGGATCTGGCGTTGCGCTCCATGATGTTTTCCAGCATTCCCAATGGCTACCCCCTGGTGACCCACAAGGTTTCCAGCGCCTTCGGCGACCGATTCCATCCCATTTACAACCGTCATGCCTTTCATGAGGGGGTCGATTTCGGCACGCCGACGGGCAGTCGGGTGGCCGTTACCGCCGATGGCGTGGTGGAAGCCGCCGAATGGCAAAAGGCCGAAGGTGGCTTGGGACTGATGGTGGTGGTGCGCCACAATTTCGGTTTCCGCACCTTCTATGGCCATCTCAGCAAGGCATTGGTTTCTCCGGGGGATTTCGTGGCCAAGGGAGACCTGCTCGGGCTGAGCGGCAGCACCGGTTTGAGCGACGGTCCCCATCTGCATTACGAGGTTCGTTACCTGAACCATGTCCTGGACCCCGCCGCATTCTTGAAGTGGGATCAAAGCAACTTCGATCGTATCTTCCAGGAGAAACCCGTCCAATGGCCTTCTTTAATAAAGGTGATGCAGAAAAAGTGGACCGATCAGGCACCACCATCATTGCAACTGGCACAAAAGTAACCGGAAACTTCGATCTGGAGTGCAAGCTGCATGTAGATGGCCATGTCACCGGGCAGGTGCGTTCCTCCAGCCTGATCACCATTGGCAAACAGGGACTGGTGGAAGGGGAGATCCTGGCCAAGAAGCTGGTGGTCACCGGACGCTTTGCCGGTACGGCCACCTGCGAGGAGGTGGAGATCCTGGGCGGGGGTAAAGTGACCGGACGCCTCATGACCCGCATTCTGGTCATCGAACGGGGCAGTCTCTTCGAAGGGGAGAGTCGTCCCATGGAACCGCAAAAAGGGGGGGCGGAGGGAGTCACGAATTTGTTGATGGCGCCTTCCTCCGGCAACTCACCCGATCTGCCACAACTGCCGTCTCCCAATGGTCAAAACCTGTTGACCTGATGTTGCATCTCACCTATCGGAGGCTGACATGACCCGGCTTCGCCAATCACTTCTGAGTGTGAGCGTTTTCCTCTTCGCCTCAACCGCTGTGGCGTGTCAGGATGCAAAGTGTTTCAAGGAAACCTCTGATAAGTATTTGAGGCAGGCCAAGGCCAAGGAGGTGAGTATGGCCTCCCAGGAGAGCAAGGCCGCCCAGACCATGGTCCTGGAACAGGCCACCGTCTATGCCTGGCGGGAATCGGCGGCGATTTTCGAACAGATCGCCAAAGCCTATGACAATTGCCGGGGGGAAGCGGGTCGCACCGGATTTCAGGAGGTGACCCAGCTTCTGGGGAAGATGCGCTTCAATACCGAACCACTGGCCGATTTGAGCAAGCGCTACATCGCCAGCGCCAAAAGCCGTCTGGATCAGGCCTTCCGCGATTGCGGGAAGTAGCTTTTCCGCAACCCCTTGGCCAGTCCCTGGGGCGGGCAATCCGGTCGTTCCAGCGCCAATCAATAAAGGCGTTCGGCGCTGAGCGACCAATGGCGGGCCCCTCTCGGGATCTTCGGGAAAAGGCCCCCGATGGACCTTGAACATGGCGAGCCCGAAGGATAGAGGATAAGGGAAGATTCCCAGGGCTCTGCCCTGGACCCGTCGGGGGTGATAATCCCCTCCGAACCCCCGTAGTTTTTAATGTCCGGGAGATGGGCTCATGGGTGGTAGTCCGGTATTTCTCGATCCGCTGATCATTCCCCTGATCGAAGGGCCAGCCATCCTGGACTTGGGCTGCGGTTTCGGCAAGTGGGGGGCTCTTTGCACCACCAACTACTGGGAGACCGTGGCTCCCGTTCCCCAGGGTCGGCCTCGAATAACCGGCTGCGACGCCTTTCAACCCAATGTGGATCACGCCATGGGCAGTGGGTTCTACGAGGCGGTGCGGCAGGCCCTGTTTCCGCCGTTGCCCTTCGAGGAGGCCTCATTCGATACCGTGTTGCTGGTCGAGGTTATCGAACATCTGGAAGAGGCGCCGGGACGGGAGTTGTTGGAGGAGGCCAAACGGGTGGCCCGAAAGCGGGTGGTGCTGTCCACTCCGAACTATTCGGCCTTGCGTCCGGGCCACTCCACCATGACCGGATACAATGACCACGAAGCCCATTTGAGTTACTGGACGCGGGAGATGTTGCGGGCCATGGGCTTTCGTCTGTATGGCGCGGGGGGCCATCCGGGAGGCCGCATCTGGCGTGGCGGCCTGCACCGGCTGGGCCTGCTCCCCTGGTACGACCGGGTGGGACGGCAGTTGCTGAGTGGCCCGAGCCACTTTTTCCCCGCTTTGAGCGACAACGTGGTCGGGGTGTGGCAGCGTTCAGCGCTGCGTTGAAAAAACAATCTCCCCGTAGTAGCCCGTTGCGGAGCTGCCGGTGTTGTCGGTATCGCTCATGATGGCCAGGGCGTCCACGTAATCCACATCATAACCGAACAGGTTGCGGTGATCCTGGCGGATGTCCCGCGCCTCCTCCACCCAGCGACCCACAGCTTCCGGACCTTGGCGTACCGAGACCATTCGAGCCCGGTCGGTGAAGGGATTGGGCCAGTTGGAACCAGCGGCTTCCCGAGCCGACCAGACGTAATTGATGGCCCGGCTCTGCCAGAAAGCCCATCCTCCCGAAAAGAGCACATAGACCCGCAGGGCGAAGTCGTCGCCCTGTTTTTCGCGGGGATTCGAATCCAGCGGGGATGCCGGCAAAAACCAGGACCAGTGCAGGAAGGGAGTCTGCCGCAGATCGATGCGCTGCCGCAGGATGCGTCCCGAGGCGCTGCCGTGGGCTTCGGCCCGCAATGCGGCGCGTCCCTGATGCAGCAGCGGTGTGTAACGGGTCGCGCCCCGGAAGGTCTGCTCTTCCCAACGGGCCATCTCCTCCGGGGTGAAGGAGATGGCCTGTTGCGCAACGGCGCTATTCCAGGAGAGGAGCAACGCCAATCCGGTGTGCCTCGCCCGCTGCCGGGTCTTATTCCATTTCTGTTTCATTCGGTCATTAATACGGGGGTCCGGGGGCGATTATCGCCCCCGGCGGAGGTTTGACTCGGGCCCTCCATGGCCCTC
>JADGAQ010000127.1 GCA_015231925.1 Magnetococcales bacterium | reverse complement strand
CCAGGGGCGAGTCCAGAGCTTTTAGAGAATAGTGGCCAGGAGAGAAGAAAATGGGCCATTTCCGACTCCTGCGGGTCCGGCAACAGACCGGGTGCTTTTTCAAACCACGATGGCTAACCTTTGGAAACATTGGGGTTTTTTAACGCAAAGAGGCCGTCCCGAAGGACGGCCTCTTTGCGGAGAAAACTTAGTAAAACCAAAGTGGTGGGCCGAAATCGGGATTCACATGGAAGTTCTCTGATTTGGCCGGAGACCTCCCAGCGACCTTGCCGGATTCAATTTCAGCAACCACTGTGAACCACTATATGGAAAAACTTGCTGAACCGCAATTGGCTTCACATCCCGACCCGAAGGTCTCCATCTGGATGGCACGGATAGAAATCATGCGTGCCATCTTGAATTTACTTTAAATTCAATGGGTATCTATGCGTGCCACACTGACCGGATGCGTGCCATTTGGCAGATGGCACGCATCCGGTCCCGGCCATCCATGATTCCATTTCCTGCGGTGGATGGTAACGGGATCAAATTCCGTCAGACTATGAGATCATCCTCACCCCTGGGAAAACGGAAAATCCGAGGTTCTTTGAGTCCGTCATCCGGGGGGGGTGACCATGGCCCACCCGGTTCCCATTGGGATGAAAATACATCACCGGCAGTAGCTGCCTGAATAACCGGCATCAGGAAGTCGGCGAGCGACGACACCACATCGTCAAACGGCATATCATCCAACCCGTTTCTCCTGAGGAATGCCTTCCATTGCAATTGCTTTTGCTGGTCTTGGGCAAATATCTGGGTGAGGCCAAAAGGAGGCTGAGCTGACAGCACCGTTCCCCGGCGGTCGAAGGTTGCCCGAATGGCTTGTCGGAGGATCTCACCGTCGAATTTGGTGTGCCGTGCCAGAACCCAGAGATCGAAGAAGTCCTTCATGCGGCTGTTGGCGATGCCCAAGGAAGTCAGAGCCTCGGCTTTTTCCGCTACCACCGTATAGCGGGGGTAGGCCCGCAGCCTTGGCGCACCAAATCCCGATAGGATTACCGGGTACTCGACATTTTCAGGTGCGGGGGTCACAGCATCCCCAAATCCAATATCCACCTGAATTTGGCACCGAGCGTTTTCGAGAAGGCCGAGCAGAGTGACGCGCACACCGGCGTAGTTGGCATCCTTCCGGATCTCGGCTGCGCGGACTGTGTCGGGCTGGAATGCCATGCCGTCTGATACTTCGATTGTACAGATTTCCCTGAAAACGGCTTCCATTTCGGGCAGGTCGGACGGCCCAAAGCCGAGGAGGTCCGCATCCCTCGTCGGGCGAAGGGGGATGTCGAACCAGAGGTCAAACAGCAGTGCCCCTTTCAACAGAAACTGGGCGGAATGTCTCGATATGCTGATCCGGTAAAGTAGGCGTTCGATGGCATAGCGGGTGAGAACAAAATTGAAGTCCTGTTTCGACCCCCGCGCATGGTTCAAAAGTCTGGCACGGACGGACGCCGCTACGTTGTGGGCACTCATGTCAGGCTCTCCATGTAGGGACGCATGACCTTGGCGACCCGGCAAACGGCAGCAAAATGCCAAAGTTCATCCATCTGGAACCGCTTCTCTTTCCAGGACATCTGTAGTGCCTCAATTGCGATGTCCAACCCGATCTTATTGCGGTACTTGAAGCAGTCGGCCACGGCCTTGGCGACACTGGTCACCCGAACCGGAACGCCTTCAACCAGGTGCTCCTGAACGCCTTCGGTCAGTGCCGCTCCGGAGAACCGGACGATGCGTAGCGGAGGATATTCCACCCGAGGGGCCCGGGCTTTGTTGGGAATGGCCAGCCAGACTTCAAATGGTGACTGGGTGGTGAGATTATGGAAGCGCAGTGCTGACAGCAGGCATACGATGGCCTGGGGATGATTGCGCGCAACTTCGGCAAGGGTGCTGAACTCGGACACTTTTCGATCCGGGATCGCGTAAAGCCCATGCCCAACCCTTCTGAGTTGTCCGCGTCGAACCAGCCGCGTAAGCACCACCCGAGAAAATCCCATGTCGGTCACATCGCGGGACCGGATGACTCCACGAGCGTGGGCGAGATCCATGATTTGTTGGTAGTGGGTATCCATGGGCACAGCTTGTTCCGTTTGGTCGGCAATTGTCAAGATATGCCGACATATTGGAACGCTGTCCGCAGGGAATTCATGAAATTGGCAGGTCGCTTGTTTTACGAAAACGGTTCATCCGTACAATATGGTGCCAAGTACCCAGCGGTAGCATTCTGATGGAAGGTCTGCCATCAACATTTACCTCGTTTATCTCGCCTGATTGGGGATTGTATATCCGGCAAACCTGCCCAGCACCCCATTTGGTTCCAATAATCCATTTTTCGTCATCTCGGCCAAATCCCGGCTGGCCGTCCTGATGGAGACCCCGAGCGCATCCGAGAGTCCTTGTCGGGTAATGCGACCTTTCTCCCTGGCAAGGATCACACCCTTCTCCTGGCGGGGAGTCAACCGGGCATCCATATCTTTGATCTCCAGCACTGGTAGTGAATAGACGACCAATCCTGTCACTTCCAACCGTTGGGCCTTCCCATTGGCGACCATTTTCCCCAAATGCCGGTGCAAGGTGGGCTTGGGGACGTGCAGGTCGGCATGCATCTGCGCCAGCGTCATCTTCCCCCCAGCCTCCAACGCCGTGAGCAATCGCTTTTCCAGAGGAGTCCCCGTAACCTTCGGCAAATCGCCGCCTCCCGACAAGTGGCGGCGCAGGTGCTCCGCGCCGATGTTCCTGGGGGCATCCACAGCCGCAGCCAGGATGGCGTTCTGTAGCTCCCGGATGTTCCCTGGCCATGCGTAGGTGGTCAACAACTCTTGCAGGTCTCGGCTCAATCCTTTCCCGGAGAACTCCTTCTGGGATTTCAGGAAGACCTGGGCCAGGGTAACGACGTCCCGTTCCCGTTCCCGCAAGGGCGGCAGACGTAATGCGTATCCCCGGAGCCGAAAAATCAGATCGTCCCGGAATTTCTTCTCCCTGGCCATCTCGGCCAAGTCCCGATGGGTGGCGGAAACAATCCGGACGTCTACCTTTTGCACTGTCCTGGCTCCGACCGGTCGAACCTCGCCCTCCTGAAGAACCCGGAGGATCTTGGCCTGGAGGGGCAGCGGCATGTCGCCGATCTCGTCCAGGAACAGGGTGCCGCCATGGGCCTGCACGAAGAGACCATCCCGGTCGTTCACCGCACCGCTGAAAGCCCCCTTCTTATGCCCGAAAAGCTCCGCTTCCAGAAGTTCGCCTGGGATGGCAGCGCAGTTGACTGCCACGAACGGTCCCTTGGAACGGGAGCTTTCGTCATGGATAAACCGGGCGAACAGCTCCTTGCCGGTGCCACTTTCGCCGGTGACCAACACGGATAGACTGCTGCGGGCCACCTTTCTGGCGCTGGCCAGGGTGGCCCGGAGGCTTGCGCTATTGCCGATGATCTGTTGAGTTTTGGTCGCCACGGTTTCCTCTTGAACGCTGAATATGCGTTCAAGAGTACCGGCTGTCCTGTTGTTCTTGCCTCGGCGGAACCATGGCGGAAGCCGGACCATTTCCCGTCTTGATGGCCATCAGTTGCCATCCGGGTTCCATCCGGCAAGACGAAAAATGGTCTTGGTTCCCAACCGGCAAGAGCAAATTTGGTCTTGCTCATCGGATGGCCATGATTTCAGAAGACAGTTTTCGGACCTCTCGGGAGCTGTGTTGCCCCAGCCGGTCATGGTCGATCTTGCCGACCACAATCACCGGATGGATGCGGTAGCTCCCCTTCTTGTCGTTCTCGTAGAAAGCAAATCCTTCAGGAAGGAGTGACTGGATGGCCGATGCGAGGTTCGACATTCCTTTGAACCCTTCCGCATCACTGGAACCAAGATCAACCTTGTGAACCCAGCCCTGACCATCCCGCACCCGCCCTGCCACGAGTCGCATCAAGAGCAAGAACTGGGCGTCAGGCAAAAAAGATGCCTTGCCGCCGATAACGATCCCCGTCCGTTTTCCCTGGGATTCGCCAGAGATGGACAATTGCACCCCTGGAGGAGGAATAGCTGTCGAGGAGCCATTCGGCGCACACTCCAGACGCGCCAGGTCCATCACCCCTGGGCATTCCGCATGGCTGGCGCGCTTACTTTTATGAAGGCTTTCCTCGATTTTCGCTGTCAGGGATGGATTGTTGCCGCTCAAGGGTTTGATGATGAAGTCGTCCGCCCCATCCTGCAGACATTGGATCACGTCCGGCATTTCCTTGGCGTAGCCGCTCATGACCAGGATTTGCAGGTGGTGATGATCGTCCTGGTTGCGAGCGGGGAAAAGCTCTCGGATCTTTCGTAGCAGGGTTTTTCCCGCCTCCACCCTGGCCTTGATGGAGTCTGGAGCAGTCTTGATCTGGAGATCCAGCAGGACAAAGCAGAATTTTCCGGTGTCCAGCAATCCCATTGCCTCTTCCTGAGAGGGAACGGAGACGGTGTCATGCCCCAACGAGCGGAGCAGATCCCGCAACTCCTCGGCCATCTCCGGGTCGTCCTCCACCACCAGGGCGGTATGGCGGCCTTTCGCTTCTTTCACCATTCCCGCCCCTCCTGTTCTTTCGGAAGCATGATGGTCACCGTGGTGCCCTTGCCCTTGACGCTCCCAAGATAGACCATGCCGTTGTGGTCGGATTCGATGATCTTCTTGGCGATGGTCAGCCCGAAGCCGGTGCCATGCGGCTTGCTGGTGGCAAAGAGTTGGAAGGCGTCCTTTACCGCCTCCTCGGACATGCCGCATCCCTGATCGACGATGGTCACCTGCACCCGGCTGCCATTGTGCTCGTGGGCCGTGATGGCGATGACAGGGAGGCATCGTGCTCCCGCATAGGCGTCCACGCTGTTCTGGATGATGTTGGTCAATGCCTGCAACAGCAGATGCCGGTTGGCCTCCACGGTGATGGCAGGGTCGATGCGGATGTCGGCCTCCATCGCCCGGTTCTCCTTCTTGCGGTCGCGCACCAGATGGATGGCTTCCTCGACCATCGAACGCAGGCTCTCCGTCTGAAAATCAGGCTCCACCTCCTGGGTCAGGGCGCGCAGGGATTCCAGAATGGAAATCAAAAAGCGCACCCGCTCCCTGGCGCGTCGGGTGTGGCGATGCAGATCATCCGGATTGGAACGGGTCTTCGAGATCTCCACCTCGATGTTCTCCAGGGAGGCATCCAGGGGCGAGATCACCTTGACCATCTCGTGGTTCAGTTCCTTCACGAATTGGCCGTGCAGCTTTTCCGCCACCCGGCGCGCCGCGTTGCGGGCGCGAGGACCATGCTTGGCTTCCAGTTCTTCCAACCAGCGCAGCATGAGATCCCCATGCTGATCCTTGAGCATGTCCGTCCTGGATAGCTCCGACCGCCGGGAAAGGGTGCGCTTGGCGGCATTGCGGACCAGATCGTTGTCATCCATGTCCAGGGCGGCCATGATCCTGTCGAAAGTGTCGTGGCGCAGGTGAAGACAGGCGTGGGCCAGGGCCTTCCTCACCTCCCATTTGGGATGGGTGGACAGTTTGGCCAGACGTTGCCCAACCAGAGAATGCGCAGTGGGGTCCAAACCTCCCTGGCGCAGCAGGCCACCTGCCTGATCCACGGCCTCGCGAACCGTCGACCACTGGTCGGAATCAATGTCCTTCAGCAATCCCGTCAGCCCGGTTTCCGGTTCCGTCGCCATCATCAATGCCCGTAGCGCGCTTTGCGCCGCAGGAAGGCCTCCCGGCCTCCTTCCAGCAAAGTCTCGATCCGCTCCTTGACCTCGTCCACCGTCCCCTGGTGGGTGATGGTTCCCCGGCGTCCATCCGAGGAAAGCACGAACACCCGGTCGGCATCTCCCAACACGGGGATGTTGGGGTTGTGGGTCACGAAGATGAGCTGGCGACTGGCTTTGGCCTCCTTGACGCTCTTGACGATGGTCTCGAAAATGAAGGCGTTGTCCAGGTTGTCCTCGGGCTGGTCGATGAGCAGGGGGCGTTCGCTCTCCATCAACAGGATGGGCAGGATGGTGGTGCATCGCTGGCCGGTGGAAAGTGACCCGGCGTCCTTGTAATCCCGGCCATCCAGCAATTCGATACGGGGCAGATCCTCCATCTCGACGGTCTCCATCTTGCCGACCATCTGTGACGCCACCAGTCTGTCGATCACCGTTACGGCTCGGCTGAGTTCCATCCCCGCCATCTCCGCCAAACGGCTCGCATCCTTACGCTGGACGCAGATGGCCAGTTCTTCCGGCGAGAGATTCTGCACGATTTTGTCAACCAGGCTGGCGTACTTGAGACCTGACCCCTTGAGTCCCTCGGTCAGCAAATCGGCGAAGGCCTGCCGGTTGCCCGCCTGGGTCACGGTCACCCGGATGGTGGGCTGCAATGCCTGGGTCAGACGGTCAGCGACGGACTTGCGGAGCCGAAAACGCTCATCCCGCAATCCGGACAGACGGGAGGTCATTTCCCGGTGCTTTCCGGATTTTACAGCGTGCTGCCGTTTCAACTCCTCCAACGACCGGCGGGCATCGCTCACTTCCAGATGCCGTTTTTGCAGCGTGGTGCGTTCGGTGATGCGGCTTTGCTCCTCCTGGGATTTGGCCATCAGCTCCCGATAGGCCTGCTCCTGACCGGCATGATGGTTTTCCAGTTCGCTTGCCACGCCAGCCAGGGCGTTCAGGGTGATCTGGCAGTGTTCATGCACCCAGGGAACCGCCTTGCGGAACTCGTCGAGGAATTCCCTGACTCGGTTACCGACCCCCTGGAACAGAACCTGGTTCGGGCCAGTCGCAATGTCCGACCCGATGTACCCCTCCAATCGCTGGGCCATGGTGTCGGCATAGCTCTGAAATTTGGGGCCCAGTGAGGTGAACTCTGTCGCCAGACTGGCGAGGGCCTTGGTCTCCCTCTCTCGCAGGGCCTTGTGGGTGTGGGCCTGTTCGATGAGCTTGGCGTCCGGGCCGGTGTTCTGCTGCTGAAACCCCTTCAACTTCTCCTCGATGGCCGGTCCTTCCGACGCGGTCTCCGTCAGATCTCCCAACTGGCGCGCCAATTCCGCCAGTTCCCCGTAGCTGTGGTCGATGTCACGCAGCAGGCGCGTGATCTCGCCGTTGATCGAGCGGATGTTCTCTTCCTCGAACTGGTCGATCAGCTTCAACTGGAAGCCAGTATCGGTGGCGATCTGTTCGATTTCGTTCTGGCTGTAGACATCGGCCCGGAAGATGCGGTCCCGATCCAGGGAGATGGCCGTGGCCGCTCCGTTCTCGTCCAGCACCTGACAATCGTCGTTCCATGGACGCTCCGCTGTATACCGCATCCCGTGGCGAGTACGAAAATGGAGACGGACCCGGCCATTGGCGAGATTGCTTTGCACCACGGCCTGGGCGCGGGATTTGCCGCCGCGCCTGGGGTCCGGCATCAGCCCCAGGACATAGCGGATGAACTCCAGGATGGTGGTCTTGCCGGTCCCCCGACCGCCGATGATGCAGTTGAGTCCCTGGGAGAACTCCAGGCGCGCCCCTTCCATGAAGCCACCGGTGATTTCGGCACCCAGCAAAATGTGGGTTCCATTTACTGATCTTGGATCGATATTGGTCATTTCTGCCTCCCGCTCAATTCGCCGATGAAACGTCCAGCTCTGCGCCCTATATCGGGGCGTACATCACTTCAAATAATTCGCTAAACCGAGCCAGGAATTCCCGCCGGGCTTGGTCAGGACTCCACCCCTGGATCATGCCCGGTGCCAAGGGATCGGGAATTCCTTCCCACGGTGCAGGCTCCGGCCCCATGAGCACCGCCTTCTCGGTAGCCAGAAGCAGCATATCGGCTTGCTTCACCTCGACAGGTAGCCCAGCAGGAAGACCAAACCGCTCGGCAATCACATGAAGAAGCTGTTCCTCGATTTCATGGAATACCGTCAGTTCTCGTTTGACCGGCTGGGGAATATCCGAGAGGAAGGCTTCCGCCGCATCGTGGAGCAGGCCCCAGCGGGCATGTTCCGGACCTACCACATGGGAGACGTGGACGGCGTGCTCGGCCACGGAATAGAACCGGTTGCAATGGCCGTTGAACCGGCAGAGCATGGACAGGGAATGGGCGATGTCGAGGATGTCCACCTCCTCCGGCTTGGCATCCATGGGCCAGAATTGCCTCCCGGTAACAGTTTGAATCCATGATCCTTTTCTCTTGTCTGCCATTGCCGACTCCCTCGCTGCCCCACGCCTCAACCGCTTCATTGACTCCCCGACCAACCCATGATAGTTTATAAACTATGACCATGATGGTCTGTTTGTCAATCTAGTTTCTAAACGGGATAGCGATGACCAGCAAAGAGTCAAGGGAAGACCCCAAACCGGGCAAGGATCTGCGCTGGGGTGTGGAACGCCGGATGGAGTTCATTGAGTTCCGCCTCTTCTGGGAGGGGAAGATCAACCGTCGCGACCTGATCGAGCAATTCGGCGTCTCCATGCCTCAGGCCTCGGCGGATTTCAACCAGTACCAGGAGATGGCTCCCGGCAATCTGGTCTACGACATCCGGGCCAAACGCTACTACCCGGCCAAGGAATTTAATCCACGGTTTCTGAAGCCGGACTCGGATCGGTATCTGGCCAATCTGCTCTCGATGTCATCTGGCATCATGACCGAAGACGAAAGCTGGCTGGCGACCATTCCGCCCTATGACGTCCTGCCGCAGCCCCACCGAGCCATCGATCCGGAACGGGTACAGCGGATAGTGGCTGCGATCCGGGATGGAATGGCGATCCAGGTCCACTATCAGTCCATGAACGCTCCCGAACCGGAATGGAGGTGGATTACCCCCCATGCCTTGGCCTTTGACGGCTACCGCTGGCATGCACGAGCCTTCTGTCATCGCAGTGAAACCTTCAAGGATTTCGTATTGGCCCGTTTTTGCGGCTTTCGGTTGAGCAAGGAGCATGCACTTGATCCGTCGGAGGATCGGGAGTGGCATGAGATCATCGACGTGCGGATAGGCCCCCATCCAGGACTCACCGAAAACCAGAGAAAAGCCATCGAACTGGATTACGGGATGAAGGAAGGTCAACTGATTGTCCGTGTTCGGCGGGGTTTTCTGTACTACTTTCTCAAGCGATTGGGATTGGATATCGATCCAGCCAGTCGCAAGCCTAGAGACCAGCAGATCGTCCTGCTCAACCGCGATGAGGTGGACAACGCCTTCGCCTTGTCCGAGGAAAAACAGCCGTGAGGAAGTTTTCCGGGACAGTCCTGTATGCGGCCTCGGACCTGAACGGATTCCTGGGGTGTCGGCACAGCACCTTTTTGGACCTGAAGGATTTGGAGGAACGTCTCCCGCGTGCCGAAGACGATGCCCAGGCCAAGCTGGTTCAAGACAGGGGCCATGAGCATGAGGCGGACTACCTGGACTACCTGAAGAAGGCCGATCTCAGCGTCGTCGAAGTGTCGGAGGACGGCGATCTGGAGGACCGGGTGGTTGTAACCACCGAGGTCATGAAGGATGGCCCCGACATCGTCTACCAGGCCACTCTGAAAAACGGCGTCTGGCATGGGTTCGCTGACTTCCTCAAACGGGTGGATCACCCTTCGCGGCTCGGCCCATTCAGCTATGAAGCGGTGGACACCAAACTCACCAAGCACCCCAAGCCCAAGCATGTCATCCAGCTCTGCCTCTATTCGGAATTGCTCCAGCATGCCCAGGGTATCCGGCCACGAGGCATGTCCCTGGTCCTCGGGGATCAATCCAATCTGCATCTGCGATTTGATGATTTTGCCTTCTATCACGCCATCGTCAGACGCCGGTTCGAGGAGTATGTCTCCGCTCCCCCTATGGCTTCGAAGCCAGAGCCTTGCGGCTTCTGTGAGCTGTGCAAATGGCGAGATCTGTGCGCCGACCAGTGGGAACGGGAAGATCATCTGAGCCGGGTGGCCAATATCCGGCGAACCCAAATCCTGAAGCTGGAAGCGAACGGAATCGCCACTGTCAGTGCCTTGTCCCGTATGGAAGATACTGCGACCGTGTCCGGCATGACCCAGGAAACGCTGGACAGGCTCAAAGCCCAAGCCCGGTTGCAGGTCTTCAAGCAGGAAACCGGGGAAAACAGGGTGGAACCCCTGGACCCGGAGCTTGGAAGAGGGTTTTCCCGCATGCCTCGGCCCAAACCGGGCGACCTGTTCTTTGACATGGAGGGCGACCCCCTCTATCCGGACGGTCTGGAGTACCTGTTTGGGTTCTATTTTGTCGAGAACGAATCTCCCATTTTCAGACCATTCTGGGCCCATGACCACGAGGAGGAAAAACGGACCTTCCAGGAGGTGATGGATTTCATCATGGGGCACCTGCGGGAGAACCCCGATGCGCACATCTACCACTACAACCACTACGAAGAGACCGCTCTCAAGCGGCTGGCCTCCCGGTACGGCACCCGTGAGGCGGAGGTTGATGATCTGCTCCGTGGTCGGAAGCTGGTGGACCTCTACAAGGTGGTGCGGGAGGCGATCCGGGTTTCCGAACCCAGCTATTCCATCAAGAACCTGGAAACATTCTATATGAAGAAGCGGGAGGCCGAGGTAGCCACCGCCGGTGACAGCATCGTCGTCTATGAAACCTGGCGGAAAACCCGCGCCCCGGATCTCCTGCGGCAGATCAGCGACTATAACGAAGACGACTGCCGTTCCACGCTGCTGCTCCGGGACTGGCTGGTGGGGTTGCGACCCGACGACTTGCCCTGGTTCAGTGTCGAGGCAGAGGTGATTTCGGAGGAAAAACTCCAGGCCCAGCAGGAAGCTGAAGAAACCCGCTTGCGCTACGAACAGAACCTGACCGGCGGCTCCAGGAAACCGGATCACGAGTTCCGCGAGCTGGTGGCCCACCTGTTGGAGTTCCACCGGCGCGAAGCCAAACCCCAGTGGTGGGCGATGTTCGACCGCCAGGACCGGGCCGAAGAAGAACTGGTGGAGGACGCCGAATGCCTGGGCGGATTGCGCATGGATCCAAGACATCCGCCTTACCCGGAGAAGCGATCCACGGTCTGCACCTATCGATTTCCACCCCAGGAGACCAAACTGCGCGCTGGGGACTCCTGCCTGCGAGCGGATACTCTTGAGCGCGCCGGGGAAATCGTCGAACTGAACATGTCGACCAGGTTGGTGCGCATCAAGAAAGGGGCCAAGGGTGGACCGCTGCCAGAAGCGTTCTCTATCACGCCCACAGGCCCCATCGACAACCGGGTGCTGCGCAATGCGGTCTACCGATTTGCCGATGCCATCATCGCCGGGGATGGTCGCTTCCAGGCTCTTGCCTCATTTCTGCGGCGGGAAAGGCCAACAATCGTCGGGCATGCGGCAGGAACCCCCGTCGTTCCAGAAACCGATGACATCCTGTCCGCGACCATCCAAGCCATCGCCAACCTCCAGGAGAGCTACCTGTTCATCCAGGGACCACCCGGAGCCGGAAAAACCTACACATCATCCCATGTTATCGTGGAATTGCTTCGTCGCGGCAAGAGGATCGGCATCTCCTCCAACTCCCACAAGGCGATCAATAATCTGCTCTCCGGAATCGAGAAGGCGGCCAACCAGGAAGGTGTATCCTTCCGGGGCCAGAAGAAGTCCACCGCCACCAATGCTGACTCCCTGTTCCACGGGGAGATGATCGAGAACGTTTCCGACAGCGGCAGCATCGATCTGGACTCGGATCTGATCGCTGGCACCGCCTGGCTGTTCGCCCGGGAGGAGTTCGACGAGGTTCTGGACTACCTTTTCATCGACGAGGCCGGGCAGGTCTCCCTGGCCAATCTGGTGGCCATGGGGCTCAGCGCCCGGAATATTGTCCTGGTCGGTGACCAGATGCAGCTAGGCCAGCCCATTCAAGGTGTCCACCCAGGAATGTCGGGAATGTCGATCCTGGACTACCTGCTGGAAGGCGAGGCGACCATTCCGGCGGACCGGGGGATCTTTCTGGGCACGACCTGGCGGATGCACGAGAACGTCTGCCGGTTCATCTCCGACGCCGTCTATGACGGGCGGCTTCACCCCGAGCCGGGAACCAGGAACCAGGCACTCATCCTTTCCGATACCACTCACCCGGAACTCAGGCCCAACGGCATCCGGTTCATTGAGGCGCAGCATGAGGGGTGCTCGCAGAAGAGCGAGGTCGAAGGCGAAATCATCC
>JADGAQ010000126.1 GCA_015231925.1 Magnetococcales bacterium | reverse complement strand
ACATCCGGCAGGTCGGGAAGCCCCCCTTGAGCGATTTTCGCTATATTTATCAAGCCGATTTTGCACCCGTCAACCTTGCGGAAAAAGACGGGCTCACCCAGTTCGTGCTGCAGGCGGTGAAACCCTCGCGTCTGCAAAGGCCCTGAGTCCGTGGCAGCTCCGATCTTCATCGAACCGGGAGAAACCCCGGTCTGGCAACCTCAATCCCGCACCGCGCTGGTCACTCTGGCCATCGGCCCGGCGTATCGGGCCAACTGGCAGCGCCTGGCCCGCGCCTCCTGGCAGGTCTATTGCGACCGCTTCGGCTTCGATCTGATCGTCATCAGCCGCTTTCTGGATGCATCGCCCCTGGCGGCCAGCCGTTCGCCGGCCTGGCAGAAGCTGCTGATCCTGAGCCAACCCTGGTCCGCCGGGTACGAACGGCTGCTCTGGCTCGACGCCGATATCCTCATCCGGCCCCACGCTCCCGATATCCGTCTGGGGGTGCCGCTGGAAAAGGTGGGCGCCGTGGACAACTATGCCCAGCTTTCGCCCGTCGAAAGCCAGATCCGCCTGGAGCGCAGCAGCGCCGCAACCCGACCGCAACTGCCCCCGGTGCAGAGCCTGGCCGAGGTGAGCTGGGCCTGGGAACGTTTCATCAACCACATGTACCGCAACCTGGAAAAGCTGGACACGGCGGAAACCCGCATGCTCAACACCGGGGTGATGTTGCTCTCCCCGGCGCACCATCGCACCCTGCTGGAAACGGTCTACTCCACCTATCCGCAACGCACCCAGGGCTACGAACAATTGCCCCTCTCCCTGCACCTCTTCCGGGACAACCTTTGCTACCTGCTCAACCCCCGTTTCAACTGGGGCCTCTTCGAGATCCTGGCGGTGCATTGCCCCCGCCTGTTGAGCAAAGAGGAGCCCTTTCCGCGGGAACTCTTCCGGGAGTTGCTTGCCGGGCAAATGCAAAACGCCTGGTTTCTGCACTTCGCCGGCGTGGGATGGATGATGGGGGAGTTGGAGGGGGTGGAAAGAGCTTGACTTTTCCGGAGGAAGGACTAAACCTGGAGCAAATGCCTCGGTTGGGGAGAAAGCCATGGATTATCAAGACCGTATCACCCTTGAACTCGGAAAACGGGGTGGGCGTCCCTGCATCCGGGGGATGCGGATAACGGTGGGGGATGTGCTGGACAGACTGGCCGCCGGGCAATCGACGGAGGAGATTCTGGAGGATTTTCCGGAATTGCAACGCGAGGATATTCTTGCCTGTCTGGCGTTTGCCGCAAATCGGGAGCGTCGCTCTCGGGTTGTTTCTGCGGCATGAAATTGTTTCTGGACCAGAATCTGTCCCGGCGCATGCTTCCTCTCCTTCAGGATCGGTTTCCAGGTTCCACACAGGCTTGGGTTGCGGGGATGGACAGGGCTCCGGACTTGAAAATTTGGAATTATGCTAAAAGGGAAGGCTTTGTCATCGTGACACAGGACGGTGATTTCCAGGAGATGAGTTTGCTGAGGGGCTGGCCTCCCGCTGTAATCTGGTTGCGTACAGGGAATATCCACTGGAAGTCTCTGGCGGAATTGTTGCTGGGTGTTGACCCCATTCTGCTTCAGTCTCTGGAGTGTGGGGATGTGTCCTGGATCGAAATATCCTGATTCGACCCTCGCAACGGTTTTGGAAAACCCTTTCCAGGCAGTTGCGTTGCCCCGTCTCCATCGATCTGACCCTTTCCACGGCCTGGATATTGCTCCCGGATATTTTGACGTGCCTCATTGTTGATCATTCTGCTACACTTTCCGGCAGCCGCAGTTTCGCTCCGGCGTTGCGCAAGGCCTGGGGCAGGGCATCCCCCGCCAGGGCCGCGTACTCCTCCTCTCGTTCCCCAACCACCGCGTCCGCCCCGGCCAGGATGGCATCGGCGTATCCCGGATGGCACATGATCAAAGCCCCCTCCAATGGCGGGCTGATGAAGGATTCCAGCAGGGACGCGAACCCCGAGGTCTTGAAATCCCGCACCCCCCGGAAGCCGTTGTTGCCGGGGATTCCGGCGCGACGCAGCCGGCGGGTTTGCGAAAGGCCCATCAGGCTGATCAGGCTGGCTTTGAGCGGGGAGACGCCCCGTCGCCAGATGGCGGGCAGCGGTTCGGTGCAGCGGCGGATCCAGGGCTTGGGGTTTGCCGACGCGGGCCAGCGATTTTGATAATGCTCAAGCAGCAACGAGCCGATAACAGGTAACTGATGCACATGCTGATGCCCGTCGATGAACGCGGGGGCCCGGCCGAAGTGCAAATCGAAAGCCGCGAACTGCCGTTCGATCTCCCCCGCCACTTCGGCGGCATCGAGGCGACGGCCATAGGCCAGGGCCATGAGTCGCGGCAGGGACGGCAGTCGTCCGTCGGGCGCCAATTTCGGCATGGCACCCAACGGGGGGTGATCCGTCAGTGTCAGATGCAACCCCACCTCGACCCGATGGCCCAGAGGGCGCAATAGAGCCGCCTCCTCGGGCCAGAATGGGGAGAGGGTCATGCAACTGGTGGCACTCAGCCGGTTGGCGGCGACGAGGGAGCGAATGGCTCGCCCCACACCCGGGGCCAGCCCGTAGTCGTCGGCGCATAACGTGATGCAGGGTTTGCCGGTTATTGCCATACCGTTTCAGGCTCCACAGGTCGAGAATCATATCATCCACCCCATGATGCCGTCAGGCTGTCGGAGGCGCAAGAACCCTATGGGCGACGTTGAGCAACCGGGTATTGACGGTGAGGTGGTTCCGACGGCGATCTTTTCGATCGTCGTGCCCTTTTACAACGAAAAGAACAACATCGACGCCCTGTTCCACCGGCTCCTGCCGGTGTTGAACCAGCTCGCTGAACCGTGGGAAGTCATCTGCGTCAACGACGGCAGTCGCGACGCCACCCTGGCTGGCCTTGCGGCATGGCACGAACGGGAAGCCCGCATCAAGGTGATCGACCTCTCGCGCAACTTCGGCAAGGAGGTGGCCCTCTCCGCCGGACTGGCCCATGCCCAGGGGCGGGCGGTGATCCCCATGGACGCCGATCTGCAGCATCCCCCCGAGATCATTCCGGAAATGGTGCAACGCTGGCGCGAAGGCTACGACGTGGTCTACGCGGTGCGCCATTCCCGTGTCGGACAAAAGGCCTCCCGGCGTCTGCTGTCGCGTGGTTTCTACTGGGTCTTCGAACATCTGACCGGCATGCCGTTGCCCCGTGAGGCGGGGGATTACCGTCTGCTGGACCGCAAGGTGGTCGATGTCATCAACAACATGCCCGAACGCAGCCGTTTCATGAAGGGCATCTTCACCTGGGTCGGTTTTCGCCAGACAGGGGTGCCTTACGAGCAGGAGGAGCGCGTCGGTGGGGCCTCCAAATGGGGCAGCGTCAAACTGTTTCGCTTCGCCGCCGTTGGTTTGACCGCCTTCTCCAACTTTCCGCTACGGGTCTGGGGTGTGGTGGGGGCCACGGTCTCCCTGCTGGCCTTTCTCTACATCTTCTACCGGGTGGTGCGCACCTTGGTATACGGGGTGGACATCCCCGGCTACGAATCGATTCTGGCCGCCATTCTGTTCATGGGGGGCATGCAGCTTTTGACCCTGGGTTTCATCGGGGATTATCTGGGCCGCGTCTTCGACGAGGTCAAGGGCCGGCCGCTCTACATCATTCGGGATGCGCTGGGCATTCTGGGGCTGGCCCGTCCCCCTTCCCGCGAGCCATCCGGCAGCATGGCCGAACCGGCGCGGCTTCTGCCCCCAAAAAGCATGCCGGTCCACGTCGAAGCGGCGCCTTCGGCACAAACCTGCATGGCCCAACGCCATTGGGAGAGCGCCTTCCTCTACCGCGATCTGGCCAAGGTGGCCATGCTGGTGGTCATGGCTCTGGTCATGCTCAACTATCAGGACTACGGCATCACCACCGACGAAGAGGTGCAGAACGACTATGGCAAAATGATCCTGTCGTGGTATGTCACGGGCTTCAAGGATCTCTCGGCCCTGACCTACAAGGATCTCTTCTATTACGGCGGCCTGTTCGATTTCGTGGCTGCCGTGCTGAACACCTTCTCCCCTCTGGGCGAATACGAAACCCGTCACCTTCTCGGCGGGCTGGTCGGGGTGCTGGGACTGGCCGGGGTGTGGAAACTCGGTGGCTTGCTGGCGGGGGAGAGAGCCGGATTCCTCTCGGTGATCCTGCTGGCGCTGACCCCGGCCTACTTCGGTCCCAGCTTCAACAATCCCAAGGACATTCCCTTCGCCGTCGGCATGGCCTGGACCCTTTACGCTTCGGCGAAACTGGTGGCCATGCTGCCGCGACCCTCTCTGCGCAGTGTACTCTTCTTCGCCACCTGCCTGGGGCTGACCTTGGGCACCCGTGTCGGAGGTGGTCTGGCGGGCATCTATCTCCTTCTGGTCCTTTTGACCTGGGTTGGCTTGCGCTGGAGGGAATCGCGTTCCTGGTTCACTACCCTGAAAACGAGTTTCCCGCTGATCGCCCGCCTCCTGCCCGGTCTTCCCGTGGCCTGGGGGGTGATGCTGGTCTTTTGGCCCTGGGCCTGTCAGTCACCCCTGAATCCCCTGGTGGCCGTCCATCACTTCACTCACTACTCCATCAACCTTGAAACCCTTCTGGATGGCAAGTGGGTCTCCGCAAAACAGCTTCCGGCGAGTTATCTGCCTACCTATTTGTTGGTAAGTCTGCCGGAAGTCGTTCTGGTGGGGTTGTTGCTGGCGGCGGTGTTTGCCGGGTTGAAATGGCGGCAGATGCGACAGAACGGGCTTGACGAGACCCGCTTCCTGCAAGGCCTGCTCCTGGTAATCTCTTTCGTCCTGCCCATGCTGATTTTTCTGGTGGAACGTCCCACCGCCTACAACGGCATACGCCACTTCGCCTTTCTGCTGCCTTCCCTGGCGGTGATGGCGGCTATCGGTCTGCATCGGCTTTGGGAGCGATTTTCCCGCTTCTCCCCGAAGTTGGGCAACGGTTTTGCCGTAGCCTTGACCGGTTTTCTGCTGGTCCAACTCTGGATCATGGACGGGCTGCATCCCAACGAATACATCTATTACAACGCCATTGCCGGCGGGGTCAGCGGGGCCAAGGGGCGGTTCGAACTCGACTACTGGGGCAACTCCCTGGCGGAGGCCACCCAGGAACTGGCCGACTACGTCATGATGGAGAACGGGGGCAAAATCGAAGGCAAGAGCTACAAGGTGGCGGTCTGCGGACATCGCCTGGCGGCGACCTATCACATGCCTCCCTTCCTGAAGTATACCCCCAATCCGGCGGATGCCGACTTCATCATCGCCTTTACCCAGCATGGTTGCGACCGGGTCTTCGGGGGACGGCAGATCATCGGGGTGGATCGCGGTGGCGTCGATCTGAGCGTGGTCAAGGATCGCCGGCCTTTGATCCTGGGGAAACCGTCGGGTTAGGCCTGCCCGTTCCCCAATATCCGAACGCAAAACAGCCCCCGACGGGGCTGTTTTGCCGTGGGCCTCTTCAAAACGCCGAAACCACCACCTTCTTGCCGTTGACTTCATACAGGCGTTGTTTGAAACCCCGGCCATCGGGATGGTCCTCGATCTCCATGACCAGGGGCAGGTGGTAGTAAAGGTTGGCGATAAGTTTTTGAGCGGCCGGGCTGTCGCGGCGTCGGGCCAGCAGGTAGGTGGGGAAATCCTCCGCCGTCAGGGCCAGAAAGTGGTAGCCCCGCTCCCGCACGAAGCGATCCACCGCCTCGATCACGCCGAAACCCATGTGGCTGGCCAGTTGATGGTTGGTGTAATCGTGCCCCAGGATGAAACCATCCTCCTTGACCAGGGCATCGTAGCCGGTCAGATCGTCCCAGACCCCTTCGAAGGTGTGCAGGGCGTCGATGTAGATCCAGTCGAAGGGGGTGCCCTGAAAAGTCTTGAGGGCATCGCCGGAGAAGGCGCGCTGTATCACCACCTGCCCGGAGGCCGTTTCGGCCTGAAAGCGTCGGCACACCGCCTGAAAACGCGATTCCTGCTCCCCGTCGGAGACGTTGTTGATGTCTTTGGCGTAGCTTTCCGTCTCCTGATGGATCCAGGGATCGATCAGATGCAGCCGGGCCGGTTGGGCGATTTGCAGAATGGTTTGGGAAAAGTGGCCTTCGGCGACGCCGATTTCGGCAACGGTGGCGTTTTTGGGCAAAAAGGCCAGCAACTGCGCCCGGGTGATGGGACAAAAGATCATGGAGCAGACTCCTTGATGGCCGGACAGGCGGGAACGGATTTCCCGGATGGCAATCCCTTGCGGAAAAGAGTATACAGGATCCTGGCATGGGTGCGAAGCCGCTCCGGCACCATGCGGGTCGGTTGGGGTGGCCCACCGGGGGGGAGCGGGCGTCGAAAAGCGGATACTGACCTGCGGAGAGGGAAGAGATGAGAAAGGCAAGCGTTGCGGGACTGATCCTGGCGATGGGCTGGTGCATGACCCTGCAGGCCGATGGGCTTGAAGGCGCCAAAGAGGGACTCTACGAAATCTCCATGGCGACCCAGATGCCCGGTATGCCCATGGACATGGGGCCCCAGACGATCCAACAATGTATGAAGAAAGACGATTTCAAGGATCCCCAGCGCCTGTTGCAGGAGGAGGGGGCCGTTGAGGAGTGTCAGGTCACGGATCAGAAGATGGGCAGTCAGAACCTCACTTTTTCCCTGAACTGTCCGGCGGAGCACATGACCGGCAAAGGTGACTACACCTTTTCCGCCACCGGGTATTCCGGAGTGGTGGTTATGACGGTTCAGGGCATGGAGGGCGGCGGGCCCACCACCATGACCACCAAGATTCAGGCCCGGTACATGGGACCGTGCAATTGATCAGCGGGTTGCCCCATGCCGTCGTGGCGCCCGGAGGGAGGGGTCTCCGGGCGTCACGTCGGGGCGTGGTGACCACTCCCCATCTTCCGGCCCAAGGCGTGGTGATCAGGCGCGAAGGCGTTGCAGGGGCAGGCCCCGGCCCTGCCGGATGGTGGCGGTGAAGGCATAGCCGCGACCGTAGGCGGCGGAGAGGGGCAGGGGTTGTTGCAGGTGTTCCAGCACCTTGCGGCGCAGGCGCAATACCAGGGTGTCGATGGAGCGCCAGCAGGAGGGGGTGTCGGTTTTGCCCAGAGCGTTGCACAGCACCGAGCGGGGCACCACCTGTCCGTTTTGCCGGGTGAGGGTCTCCAGGAGGAGCTTTTCCATCACCGAGAGTTTAACCATCTCTCCGCTGGGGGCATGCAGCACCCAGGAGAGATTGTCCAGAATCCAGTCCCCTTCCTTGTCGGCAGCCGGTTCGTTGGCGGGGGCCAGTGGCTGGGAGCGGCGCAGAAGGCTTCGGGCCATGGCCTGGATCAGAACGGCGTCGGTATTGGCCGGCAGAATGGCATCGGCCCCGGCATTCAGGCAGCCCACCCAATCGGTTTTGTCCGGCTGGGGGTTGATCAGGATCAGACCGACCGGCCCCGCCTTGCGCACCTGGCTGATCAGGGGCAGTTCCGCCCCCACCCCCGAAAGATCCAGAATCACCAGATCCATGGGATGTTTCTTCAGGAAGGCCTGGGGATTTTCCCGGGGCGACAGGATGTGGACCCGTTCCTGGGAACTCTCCAGAAAGGCCCGGAGTTCGGCGCTTTGCGGCGACTCCTCCGCCACCAGCAGATAATGGCTGGTGGCCTGGCGCAACAGGCCGGAAAGGGCGTTCCGGCTCTCCCGGACACGCCTCCGGGACGTTGTGGCCGGGGAGTCCCCGACAGCCTGAGAAGCGTCCTGCTCGGGAGAGGTTTTTTTGAAGGTCGGTATGGTCATCGAATTTCTGTATAAATGAGAGATTGGGCGTGTATAGAGTTGGGCTGATTTCGATCCTGGCATATTGTACTCTGCCCTGTCGATATTTCGATCTATAATGGGTTATAACCCGAATGGCTAGGGTGAGTTTGAACGATCATCAACCATCTGGAAAGGATTTTCATGAACGGGCAAAGTCCCTTTCGGGAGGGGAGAGGGCGGAAGAGCGTGGATCCGACGGTCCTGGGGCCGCGCCAGCCGGAACCCCCCAAGCCCCACCGCTTTCCGAAAGCGGCCGGGGCGGACCCGGCGCGGATTCAGCAGCGGAATCCGATGTATCGCCAACCGGCGGTTCTGAACGGCAATCGCCACCGGGAGTGGCGATTGGATCTTCCCGAGGGGGACTACGGATTCGCCGCCGGGGTGAACTCCCTGATGGTGACGGGGGTGGAGTTCGCTCTGGCGGCGCGGGAGTACGCCATTGTCTTCGCCAGGGGCGATGCCGGCCAGGTGGTGCCGGTGGTCATGCTGGGGCTGTCGCGGGGGGAGAACCTCTTCCTGGACGGGCAGGGGCGTTGGCAGGGACGGTATATTCCGGCCTACGTGCGGCGTTATCCCTTCATTCTGGCGGAAGATGGCGATGGCAAGCTGGCAGTGTGCATCGACGAAGCCTCTCCGGCCTGGAACCGGGAACGGGGAGCGGCCCTCTTCGGGGAGGGTGGGGAACAGAGCGAGCTGTTGAAGAGCGCGGTGCGCTTTTTGTCGGAGTTCCAGGCGCAATATCTCAAGACCGAGCGGTTCATCAACCGCCTTCAGGAGATGGATTTGCTGACGGAGTGGGCGGCACGGGCACTCCTGCCGTCGGGAGAGGCCCTCTCCCTGGGTGGGGTCTTGTGCGTGGACGAGAAAAAATTGCTGGCCTTGCCGGAACAGGAGGTTCTGGACCTGTTCCGTTCGGGGGAGATGGCCTGGATTTACAGCCACCTGACCTCGCTGGCCAATCTTCGGGAACTGACCTTGCGCAAGGGGTGTGTATCGCATGGCTGACCGTCGCTGCATGATCGCCGGATTGATGATGGGGGTTTGGCTGGCAGGGCCGGCTGTGGCGGAGGAGTCGCCGCCGGAGGAGAAGAGCGCCCCGTCCGCCGAGAAACCGGCCAAGGGGAAGGAGCGCTCCGGCAAGGAGGATTCCAGGAAGGAGGCCCCCAAACTTCAAACCCGGACCGTGGAGGTCTACGACCGCTTCGAGCGTCAGTACACCGTCAAGGGGCCTCAGGTCATCTTCAACGCCAAGAAGAACGGCTATTTATGCGTGACGGAACTGCAGCGCGTCCATTCCCTCGCTGCCAAGCTCGATTCCTATCAGCTCCGGGCGGATTGTGCGGTTCAGGGGGGATTGGGTGAAGTCAAATCGGCCTTCGATTCCGGCGGAACCGAGCTTGCGGCAAAATCCGTCGATCGGGGCAAGGTCGACGGTTGGGTGAACGAGCTGGTGACGGTCACTCTGCGGGAGACCTATTTGCGGGAGGCCGCCAAACAGGGGGAATTCGCCGTCAAGATCAAGGGGGCTTTGCAGAGTGTGATCCTCACCCTGCCCGTCAACCATGTGAGCGCCTTCCTGAACGATGCGGAGAAGGTTCTCAAGGAGGCCCAGGCGGCGATGGCGCCCAAGTCGGATAGCCGGGGAGTGCAGTAGCAGCGCCTTCTGTGGTGGATCAATGAGTTTGTGCGGGGGTGAGCATATCCACCACGCGCAGCAGGGCCTGGCAGACCCGCCAGATCACGGAAGTGCTCAGGAAGATCTCCTGGGCGTTGTTCATGTCGCCGATCTGGATCATGTAGCCGTTGGCGATGACGAAGAGGGTGATGCGGGTGGAGTCGGAGGCGATGTGCTGGGTTTGGGCGCGATAGACACCTTCCACAAGGCGCTTGGCCAGTTCGCGGGCGTCATCCAGGGAGAGTCGGACCAGCTCCGGGGTGGAGCGACTGGCATTGAAGGCGTAGACGGCATCGATCTGAACCTCGCCGTTGGCCAGGGCGGCGAAGCGAAGCTGATTCATCAGTTTGCCTTCGGGGAAGAGAAAGGCGCGTTCGTCCAGATCGACGCTGACGGCGTGCAGGACGGTCAAGGGATCGGTTGAGTTCATCGAAGCCTCCGGTCGGGACAAGGCGGGAAGGGGCGGGGGGGAAAGATCCCCCCCGAAGGGCTCAACACTCGGCCAGCGCGGCGATTCCCGGCAGTTCCCGTCCTTCCAGCATCTCCAGGAAGGCGCCGCCTCCGGTGGAAATGTGGTTGAAGGAGGCGGCCACGCCGGCCATGGCCACGGCGGCCACCGTATCGCCGCCGCCCGCGACGGTCATGGCGCCGCTGTTGGCGATGAGCCGGGCCATCGCCACCGTGCCCTGATCGAACGGGACCGTTTCGAAGGCTCCCGGAGGGCCGTTCCAGACGATGGTGCGGGCCTTGCCCAGCAGCTCTTCCAGATTGGCCAGGGTTTTCGGCCCGATGTCCAGCCCCATCCAGCCCGCGGGAATGGCGTCCGCAGCCACGATACGGGTTTCCACTCCGGCGGCCAGGGTTTGGGCGATGACCGCATCCACCGGCAGATGCAGCCCCACGCCCCGTTGCCGCGCCGCCTCCTCGGCCTTGCGGGCCGTTTCCAGCAAGGCCTCTTCCACCAGCGAGTTGCCGGTTTCGCCGCCTCGGGCCCGCAGGAAGGTGAAGGCCATGGCCCCGCCGATGAAGAGGTGATCCACCTTGGCGGTCAACGACTCGATGAGCGCCAGTTTGGTCGAAACCTTGGAACCGCCCAGAACCGCAACCACCGGTCGCTCCGGTTGCAACAACCCTTTGCGGAAGGCCTCGATCTCCGCCTGCAGCAGATAGCCCGCCACAATCGGCTTGCCGAAGGCCCCGATGCCCACATTGGAGGCGTGTCCCCGATGCGCGGTGCCGAAGGCGTCGTCCACCACCACGTCGGCCAGTCGGGCCAACTGTTCGGCAAAGGCGGGGTCGTTGGCCTCCTCACCGGGATGAAAGCGCAGATTCTCCAGCATCAGCACCTTACCGTTGCCCAGGGCAGCCACCGCCGCTTCCGCCGTCTCGCCGACACAATCCCCGACCATGGCCACCTCCTGCCCCAACAGGCCGGTCAGACAGTGGGCCGCCGGCTTCAGGGAGTATTCCGGAGCCACCTTGCCGTTGGGACGCCCCAGGTGCGAGGCCAGAATCACCCGCGCCCCCTTCGACAGGGCGTGACGGATGGTGGGCAGGGACTCGCGGATGCGGGTGTCGTCCCGCACCCCGCCGGACTTGTCCAGGGGAACATTGAAATCAACCCGGATGAAAACCCGCTTGCCAACGAGATCAACGTCTCCAAGGGTGCATTTGCGCATGGCCGTGTCCATTTCAGTCTGGTGAATGTGCGATTTTCCACACGATGAAGGTGGGGATAAATATATACATAAACGTATATATCCTCAAGTGTATCTTTTCTCCCCCAATCAAAAAAACGCCATTCTGCCCGAGAATGGCGACGGAACACAGGGAAAACGAGAGGGGGCGGGAGATCCGGGGGGTGAAAGCTCTTCCCCGGTTTTCACTCGCCGTCTTCCACCGGCAGGTGGGACTGCCGCCACTCCGGATAGCCCTCTTCCAGGCGTTGGGCCCGGAAGCCCTTCTCCCGCAAGCGGGCGACCGCCTCGAAGGAGAGTACACAATAGGCCCCCCGGCAGTAGGCCACCACCTCCCGGTCCGGCGGCAGTTCGTGCAGGCGTCGCTCCAGCTCCTTCAAGGGAATGTTGATCGATTTGGGCAGATGTCCCGCGCGATACTCCTCGGGGGGACGCACGTCCAACACCGTCACCGTGCCTTCCCGCATGCGTTCCAGCAGCTCTTCCCGAGGCAGAGGCTCCAGACCGTCCCTGGAGAGCAGATAGGTGCGCACCAGCTCCTCCACCTCTCCCAGATGGCGTTCCGCCAGGCGGCGAATGACCCCCAGCAGCGTGACCACTTCCACATCGGAGAGGCGATAGTGGACGAAAAGCCCCTCTTTGCGCGTCTCCACCAGTCCGGCGTGACGCAACTGCTGCAAATGTTTCGAAGTATTGGCTACCGACAGGCCGGTCAGTTGCGCCAGGGCATCGACCGTCCGCTCCCCCTGGGCGAGAAATTCCAGCATGGCCAGACGATGTCCCTGGCCAACCGCCTTGCCGATGCGGGCCAGATGATCAAATAGCTCCTGCTTGAACGAAATGGTTGACATTCAGTCCTGCTGTCTGTTTGAATATTATTCAACCAGGCGGTTGAATATTGGGAAATCAGTCGGTTCCCACCCGCCGAGGGCAGCCCCTTCCACTAGGGCGTGTTGGCATTCACCATCTTTTGGTCCCCGGCGGCGTTGCAATCCGGTTCGGAATGCTCATG
>JADGAQ010000125.1 GCA_015231925.1 Magnetococcales bacterium | reverse complement strand
TCATCCTGTTGGCTCATGGCTGGCCTCCGGGGGAGCGGTTGGCACGGTGCTTTCCGAAGCGGCAGGTTTCGTGCCAGACTCCATTCCCAGGACGCCCAGCATCTCGTTGCCGTAGCGTTCCAGTTTGCCTTTTCCCACTCCTTCGATGCGGGCCAGACCGGCCAGGGTTTGGGGGCGGGAGGCGGCCATCTCCGCCAATTGCTGGTTGGAGGCGATAAAATAGGGTGGAACGCCTTCGGCCTTGGCTTTTCCGGCACGCCATTCGCGCAACGAGTTGAACAGAGGGGTGTTCCCCGGATTCAACAGCTTGCGCCAGTTCTCCGAAGGAGCGCTGGCATGACTCTTTCCTGGTGGCATGGTTCTTTCGAAAGAATCCAGGCCATGATAGGTCACGACCAGCAGCAAATACGGCGCACCCTGGTGGATGAACGTATGGTCATGGATGGCCTGAATTTCTTTGTCAGACATGAAGGCGCGTGCTTCGCTGTCATCAAAACCGCCCAATACAGGGTCAAAACGTAAGGTAAAAATACGGATGTTCATTTCATAAACCCCTTATGGAGATGCAATAAGGCTTGCCAAGTATAAATATCTTTTAATTCTTTGACTTTCAATATTTTATATTTTAAGTATCAAAAAAAGAAAATATTCTATCTTTTGACTTTTCATATATCATTTATATTATTGTAAATAATTGCTTCGCAGTTTTGCAGCAAGCATAAATATCTTTTAATTCTTTGACTTTCAATATTTTATATTTTAAGTATCAAAAAAAGAAAATGTTCTATCCTTTGACTTTATCATTCATATTGTTCTGAACACTGGCTTCGCAATTGTGCAATGGGCTCCCCCCCTGTAATGAAATCCAGTAAAATTCCGCATCGCAAAAGCACCACCGAAAATTTTGAGGGGGCTTCGCCCCCTCAAGCTCCCCAGACTGAAACAGCCCCACAAGCTTGCAGTCCGCTTTCGGGGGCTACCGCTTCGCGGCCCCCTCTCGCAGACTGCAATCTTGCGGGGACCCAACGTCAACGGCCAAAAGTCAACATCCGAAAACCAAGAGTCAACAGCTGCGCTTCGCGCCCAAGGGAACAAGGGTAAAAGGGTCAAGGGCCAGTCCTCGAAAGGCGGAAGCCCAGGTAGTAGTACCGGGAGTCCGGGCCGTCCCCGAAGCGAAAGGCGGAGCGGACGTAGGCCGGGTAGCTGAGCCAGCCGCCGCCCCGAATCACCCGGCGGGAGCCCCCATCCGGGCCTTTCGGATTGTTCCGGGGCGAGTTGGCATAATTGTCCCCGTACCAATCCGATACCCACTCCCATACATTCCCACTCATGTCATGCAGCCCAAATCCGTTGGCAGCCTTCCGCCCCACAGGATGCGTCTTGCCTTCTGAATTGCCACCATGCCAGGCAACCCGGTCAATATCGTTACCGCCACAATAGGTTTCCCCCGAACGGCCCCCCCGGCAGGCATACTCCCACTCCGCCTCACTCGGCAACCGGTATGGGCCACTGCGGCCACCATTCAGCTTGCCAATAAACTCCTGAACCTGCAACCAGGATACCCTTTCCACAGGACAATCGTCGCATCCTTTAAAATTCAACTCAGGCGGATCACTCCCCATTACCGCCCGCCACTGCTTCTGTGTCACCTCATGCTTCCCCATCTCAAACCCGTCAACACACACTTCATGCACTGGCTTCTCGTCCGAATCCCCATCATTGCTACCCATCTGAAAACACCCGCCAGGGACTCGGACAAAGTCAATCCCTCCCAAAGGTGGAGGCGGTGGTGGGGGAGGAGGAGGATCCACACGCTCTTGCATCCGTGCAATCCGCTCTTTCAACCCGTTCAACCGCCCATCGCCCGGAAGGAGCCCGGACGCTTCCTGGTACGCCCTCTCCGCATCCCTTTTCATGCCTCCGGAAATCGAGGTTTGGAGTTGGGCCAACAGGGTCTCGAATCGATCCCTCTTCAACTGCTCCAACCGGGCCTGCTCCTGGCGAGCCTGCTCGTCGGCCCGTTTTCTGGCTTCCTCGCGGGCCTGTTCATCGGCCCGTTTTTTGGCTTCTTCGCGAGCCTGCTCGTCGGCCCGTTGCCTGGCCTCCCGGTCCTGGCGGGCTTTTTCATCCTGCCGACGCTTTTTCTCTTCCAGCCACCGTTTGGGCAGGGGATCCTCCGGCATCTCTTCGGGGCGAATGAAAACCGGATCCGCCCCCTGGGCCAGACCCGCCCCAAGCAGGACGAGGGCCACTCCAAGCCATCCCCAACGCTTTGCCATCATCGTTGCCGCGCTCCTTCTTCCTGGACTCGACCCGTTTTGCGCATGGTATGACAATTAACCCAGGAAACAAACCGCTTTCCAAAGCGGAGGCCTCCGGGATATGCTTTCCCACGGATTCAGGTTGGTGACATCCCTGGGAGAGGAGAAACCATGTCCAGGCGCAATGGGTGTCTTGTCGGGAGCTTGCTGCTGCTTTTGGCGGGATGCAGCACCACGGGAAGCGAAAAGACCACGGGCGGGGCGGGTGGCGGTGGAGCGGGCTTTGGTTCGGGTGGCGGGCTGGTACAGCTCCAGGAGAGCCCGGATTGTAAGGTGATCGATCTCGATAACGCTTCCAAATGGCAAACGCCGCAGTGGCAGGAAGCGCTGAAACAGTGTCCGAAGAGTGGCTGGGCGGGGCTGAATCTGGCTCATCGCCTCCAGGCCGAAGGCAATCTCGCCGAGGCGCGTGTTCTGGCGGAACGCTTTTCCCATACCGAACAGGGTCGGAAGTTGCTTGCCTCCCTGCCAAAACCGGCAGTGGTGACTCCAATCGGTCCAGGTGGCCAGGGAGAGGCTTCCCCGGAGCCGGTGTCTACCCGGTGGAACTTCCGCCGGGCGGTGGGCGATTATTCCGACATGGTCTTCGTGGCTATCGGCAATCGCAACTACACCCATGGCATCGACCTTGAGGGGGTCCGTTTCGCCCACAACGATCAGAGGGCCATGCTGGAGTTTGCCGAAAAGAGTCTCGGCATTGTCCAATCACGGCGTATTTCCGCTCTGGACTATTCCAGCGCCGAGCTCAAGGGCCTGCTCAATCCTGCGAGGGGGCAGTTGAGACGGCTGGCCGAACTCGGTGCCAGGCGTCTCTTCCTCTACTATTCGGGCCATGGGGCGGCCGTGCCGGAGGAGACCACAGGCCGCCGGGTGGCGCGCCTGGTGGGTATCGATGCTCGGGAAGGCATCCTGGAAGAGGCTTCGGTGGCTTTGGAGGAGGTGATCGACAAGGTGTCGAAGGCGGGATACGAAGAGTTGATCCTGGTGGTGGAGGCCTGTTTCAGTGGCAATCTGGCCACAGGAACGATGTCCGCCTTTTCAAATTCCATGGCCACCACTCGGGAGGCGGCAAACGATGTCCGCAGCCTGGAGTTGCCTGCCGCTACCGGGCGAAACCGTGCTTCCAGTCTGCGTCTGGTGCGCATCACCGCGACCAGCGAGAACGAGCTGGCCCTTCCGGATGCGACCCATGGACACGGGCTGTTCACCTACCATCTGCTGAGAGCTTTGAACGGGGAGATGGGCAACAGGCCGATCGACACCGACAGCCTTCGGGCCTGGTTGACGGAACAGGTCAACAGCGCCGCCTTCAACACGGTGCATCGCATGAGCCAGCGCCCGCTGGTCGGGGGAGCGCGAACCACCTTGGTCAACTACCGGTGATGGGTCTGCCGAAGCATTTTCCGGAATACCGGCCAAACCCTGTCACGGCTTCTCTCTCCAGAGGGGCAACAAGCCCACTCTGGACTTCCTCACAAGCCTGCCGCCTTTTCCGGTTGGCTCTGGGAGGTTGGTCGCTTCGCGGCCCCCTCTCGCAGACTGCAATCTTGCGGGGGCCCAACATCAACGACCAAGTCAAAACACGCGCTTCGCGCCCAAGGGAACAAGGATAAAAGGGTCAAGGGCCAGTCCTCGAAAGGCGGAAGCCCAGGTCGAGGCCCCGGTAGCCCGGGTCGCTCCTGCTGCGATAGGCGGAGCGGACGCTGAGGGCGTTGAGGAACCAGCCGCCGCCCCGTTCGACCCGGTCGAAGCCCCTGTCCGGCCCCTTCGGATTGTTCCGGGGTGAATTGGCATAATACCCGTACCAATCCGATACCCTCTCCCATACATTCCCGCTCATGTCATGCAGACCAAATCCGTTGGCAGCCTTCCGCCCCACAGGATGCGTCTTGCCTTCTGAATTGCCACCATGCCAGGCAACCCGGTCAATATCGTTACCGCCACAATAGGTTTCCCCCGAACGGCCCCCCCGGCAGGCATACTCCCACTCCGCCTCACTCGGCAACCGGTATGGGCCACTGCGGCCACCATTCAGCTTGCCAATAAACTCCTGAACCTGCAACCAGGATACCCTTTCCACAGGACAATCGTCGCATCCTTTAAAATTCAACTCAGGCGGATCACTCCCCATTACCGCCCGCCACTGCTTCTGTGTCACCTCATACTTCCCCATCTCAAACCCGTCAACACATACCTCATGCACCGGCTTCTCGTCCGCTTCCCCATCATTACTCCCCATCTGAAAACACCCGCCAGGGACCCGGACGAATTCAATCCCGAAAGGTGCCTTCCAAGCCTTCACCAAAGGATCGTTTGGCATGCTGTCGGGAGGAATATAGCCTTCCATACTCCAAACCCTCCCGGCCAATAAACCGACTCCGATCAGGGCCAGCAGTGTCGGGCGAATTCGTTTCATTCCTGGCTCCTCAGCGGTACCGCACCAGGGGAGTGGCCCTGTCGCCGATGACAAGAGGACGTTGGGCCTTGCGATAACTGGAGGTAAAGGCCGCATGGCTGACCTTATCGGAGAGCCACCTCCCCAGTTTCGGCAGCTCGACCCGGTCGCGGAAGGGCTCGACATTGCCGGACAAGGCTTGCAGCAGATAGTAGGTCATCAGGCCGTGTTGCTGAGTCTCCTCCTGGAAGGCTACCTGATTGGCGTCGGTGGCGGTGATCGTGATCAGTTGCCAGGGGCTGCGCACCCGTCTCCCGGAGGAGGTCGTATCGATGCCATCCATTTTTTTGATATTCTCCGTTGCTTCGGGGGCCGTGGGCAGGGAGTAGGCCGAGCGGGATCCCTGAGCGAGATTGCCGCTGAAGCAGGCGTCCACGACGAGAATCAGCTCTTCAAACCCGGCGTTTCTCATTTTTTCGGCAATCTCATCCAGCGGGACGGAAGCTCCTTTCAATGTATCCTGTGTGGCATCGACCCCGACGATGCGGGCAACGCGCCGCCCCCCACCGCCCTGGGAAGCGTAACCGTGCCCGGCGTAATAGAAAATCAGGCGTTTCGCTCCCTCATGCCTGACCAGATCTCTCAGTCGGCCCTCATCCGGATCAAACAGAGTGGTTATTTCAGTTGAACGCTGATCTTTAAAAACATACCGATGATTGTCTGGAATGGCGAGCGCCTGCTGCGCAAAGAGCCCCATGGCCTCGGCATCCAGGTGGGCGAAGTCAACTCCGCCTTTAAGAAATTCGCCGTAGTTCATGTTGCCGATGGCAACGAAAACCGTGTCCTGGAATTCCTGATAATTGGCCGCTTTGCGGAAATTCAATGATGTAAAAGGGGGTGGTGTCACGGGTGCCGCGATGCCTGGTGCGGTTGCCGGTTGGGTTGGTATCGATGGGGAGGGTGCGGGTTCGGGTTTTGCAACGGCAGGTCGAGAGGGTGTCGATGCGGGGGGTGGATTTGAAGCGACAATTGGGGGAGGAGCGGGTTTGATTACAGGGGGTGCTTCCGATGCGGACAGGCTGGCCAGGAGGGATTTGGCTTCGGGAAGGTTGTTGAACCGATCGGCCAGATTTCGGGCTTCCTGCATCTTGCCGACAGCCTTGAGGCTCCAGCCGTAATTGATGGCCGCCCAGGCGCTGTCGGGGCATCTCTTGTTGGCCTTTTGCCAGTCGGCAAGGCTCCACTCGCCGGAACGGGACAGATCAAGCCCGACCGGAGAACAGGAGCCGGGCGCTTCGAGGTTGAGGGTGCTGCAGTTGCTCAGCAGCCCGATGCCGGCCAGCAGGGCCATTCGCCGCCATGGGTTCACGGGGTCGCCTCCTTGAGCCTTGTTTCCGGTTCGCTGCCAGATGTGGAATGTTATACCGCTTTTCCCCGTGTCTCCAGTACTCGCGGGGCTCCATTCACTCAGGGCATTGTCCCAGGACCCGGTAGGGCAGGGCGACCAGGTTTTAGTCCTCCCGGACCTGGGACAGGGCATTGTCCCAGGACCCGGTATGGCAGGGCGACCAGGGAATAGTCCTCCCGGACCTGGGACAGGGCATCGGTGAGGCTGGTCCAGGGGGTGCCGTTCTCGAACGTTCCGGCGAGATTGGCACCGACCATCCTTGGACAGAGGGCGCGAAAATCGAAATCCCGGCGTGTCGAAGCTACCAGAAGGACCATGCCAACCGCTTCGTCCCCGTGTCGGGGACAAAAGGCCAGATGAGGCAATTCTTTCTTTTCCAGGCTCCGATTCGGTTCCAGCATCGGTGCGGCGCTCTCCTCTATGGGAAGATAGCGCGTGACCGTATCATCATCGTCCCAGAGACAGGCTCCCAGATAGAGGGGCCGGGTGTGGCGGTTGGTCACGATGAGACGGGCCTCCTGACCGGATTCGAAAAGCTCCGAGTCGTTGTCATACCGCGCCGTGATCCATTGTTTTTGTCCCTCGGGCAGAAGCCGACGACCTTCGAGGCGCAGGCTGACCTGCCCGGTTTCACGGGGGGGAGTGGTGAGCTGGTCATGTTCGTCGAACACCACCCCCAGGGAGAAGGTGCGCAGCAGAGGCGGAATTTCGGCCCGGTTGCGCACGGGAGGAGTCTCCTTGCCCGTGAGCAGCGCCGCCCGTGCGGCCACCCGTGCGGCCACTTCGGCATCCTCCCGATCCTGCCGGCTTTTGCCGAAGCCGGGCATGCGAGCCAGACCCACCGCCTGAAGCCTCGGCTCTTTCAGGCAGGGCAGTTCCTCGCGGGGAATTTCGACGACGGCGGGTTCCCCGCCGAATTTGACGATGGAAGGTTCCCCTCCGGATTTGACCAGGGAGGCGCGAAGTGAGAGCAGCACCTTGTGGGGGTCGTCCAACAGGTAATGGCCCCGGATCTCCATTTCCTTGGAGTCAGGGATGGCTTCTTTGAAAAGCAGCTCCTGAAGTTTGGTGGCGAACCACCTCCCGCAGGGCCCCGGTTGGTTCGAATCGGCCTCTTGGACGATCACCCGCTCCCGGATGATAAAAGGCGTAATGCGCTCCACCAGCTTGCAGGCCAGGTGATCCAGCCGTTCGTCCACGCCGCCTGGAGGTGGAGGACACTTTACGACGGACGAGGTCGGCGTTGCGACGGGAGGGGGTGACGGCGCAGGCGATGCAGCGGGAAGAGGGTTGGCTGGCGCCGCCGGGGGAGGTGCGCTCTGGCAACCCGCCCCCAGCAGAAGAGGCAGGAGGCAAAGGATCCACCGAAGTCTGCAGGCCTTCTCGACGCATGGCTTGTTCATGGCATTTTCTGAACTCATTGTTGCGATGTGACGATTTTTCACCAACAGAGACGGTGGTGCTGTGTACTGCCAGGCAAGCAGCGAAAGTATCTGTTCAGGCATGCGAAGGTTCGGGGGGAATCATTCCCCCCCAACGGGGCCAGGGGCACCCCTGGGACATTTCCTTGCGCCGTCGGTACGGTCATGTCGCCTGAGCAGGGTCCTGAATAGTTACTTTTAACATTCAGTTGGCTCGTCATGAAAAATTTCTTCGTCATTCTATAATTTGATTCAATGAAATTCTTAATACGCCTCGCCACGCTCAAACTCCTTAGACCAAAACAACCCCACAAGATTGCAGTCCGCTCTCGGGGGCAACCGCTTCGCGGCCCCCTCTCGCAGACTGCAATCTTGCGGGGACCCAACGTCAACGTCAAAACACGCGCTTCGCGCCCAAGTGAACAAGGATAAAAGGGTCAAGGGCCAGTCCTCGAAAGGCGGAAGCCCAGGAGGCTGCCCCGGTAGTCGGGCGAGTAGAAGAAGCGATAGGCGGAGCGGACGCCGGCCGGGCCGCCGTACCAGCTGCCGCCCCGATCCACCCGGCCGGAGCCCCCTTTACTGCAATTGGCATAATTCTTCTCCGAGTAAGGTCCATAATCTGAACAAGTCCACTCCCAGACATTTCCAGCCATGTCATACAGCCCGAGATTGGGACTGGCGGCGTAGCTCCCCACCGGTTCCGTTCCCGTATCATCGCAATCCTTGTCATCATCGAACTTCGCCCCGTTCCTCGCACCCTTCCGACACACCGGTGATTCATCCCCCCAGGGGTATTTGACCTTCTTCCCACCATCCCGCGCTGCATACTCCCACTGCGCCTCCGTCGGCAGGCTGTACCGCCCCTGGCCTTTCCCGTTCAGCCACTTCACCATCTCCTGGGCATCGTTCCATGTGACGCAGACCACAGGGTGGTCGTCATTCTGATTCATCCCCGGATTTCGCCAACTCGTTCCCGACCCCTTGTTCCACCCACTCCCCCGAGTGTAAACATAACATCCATCTCCTCTTTCCGCCTCGGTCCGGTACCCCGTCTCTTCCACAAACTTCCGAAACTGACCTACCTTCACCTCATACTTCCCCATCTCAAACCCGTCAACACACACCTCATGCACCGGCTTCTCGTCCGATGCCCCGTCATTGCTTCCCATCTGAAAACACCCGCCAGGGACACGGACAAATTCCATCCCTCCCAAAGGTGGAGGCGGTGGTGGGGGAGGAGGATCCACACGCTCTTGCATCCGTGCAATCCGCTCTTTCAATCCGTTCAACCGCCCATCGCCCGGAAGGAGCCCGGCCGCTTCCTGGTACGCCCTCTCCGCATCCCTTTTCATGCCTCCGGAAATCGAGGTTTGGAGTTGGGCCAACAGGGTCTCGAATCGATCCCTCTTCAACTGCTCCAACCGGGCCTGCTCCTGGCGAGCCTGTTCCCTGGCCTGCTCCTCCTCCCGCGCCAATCGCTCCAGCTGTTCGCGGGCCTTCCGGGTCTCTTCGGCCTGTTTCCGGGAGGCTGCCGCTTTCTCCTCCCGCTCCCTGTTTTCCTGCTCCTCCCTTTTCCGCTTCTCCTGTTCCCACGCCTTGACCAGGGGATCGTTCGGCATCTCCTGGGGGGCGATCAAGACCTCCGCGCCCCAGGCCACCACGACCCAGGCCATTGTTGCACAAACCGCTACGAGCGACCGATGCCTGTTGACCATGATCATTTCTCTTCCTGTCAGCGGTACCGCACCAGGGTCAGGTTTTCCCCGATCACCAGTGGACGTTGCGACATCTTGTAGACCGACTGCCAGGCGGCGGTGTCCACTTCCACCGGCAGCCAATCCTGCAAGGCGGTTGTATCGACCACCTTCTTGCCCATGGCCCCTGTCAAGGCGCGCAGAAAATGGTAGGTCATCAGTCCATGCCCCTGTCTCTCCTCTTGCAAGGCCTCCTGGTTTTTCCCGGTCGCGGTGATCTTGAGCAGACGCAGGGGAGTGCGCGCCGCAGTGACCGGCGGAGCATTCTTCGCCTTGATGTTGGCCTCCGCTTCCGGTGTGGTCTGCCAGAAAACCGTCTTGGTTCCCTTCGACAGGTTGCCGCTGAAACAGGCATCCACCACCAGAATCAACTCCTGGTAACCCGCCTGGGCCACCTTTTCCACCAGGTCATCCAGGGCCACCGAGGCATCGTTCAGGGTGTTGGGTCTTGCGTCCGTGCCCACCAGACGCGCCACGCGCTGACCCGTTCTATCCGGCACGGCAATGCCATGTCCGGAATAATAGAAGAACAACCGTTTGGCAACACCCTGATCGGCCAGATGCTTCAATCGACCGGTGTCCGGGTTGAACAGGCTGTTGATCTGGCTGGATTCCTGGTCCTGCTCGACAATAAGATGGTCTTTCGGAATCCCCAGAGTGACTTTGGCAAATTTCCCCATTTCCGAGGCATCGTTATGGGCAAAGCGAACGCCGTCGGTATCGATATTGTTCTTGTAATTCATATTGCCGATGGCGACAAAAACCATGTCTTTATGGTTGTCCAGGGATGGTTGGAAGTTCCAGGATGTCGTGGTGAGTTTCTCGATGGGTTTTTGCTCCGCTGTAACGACTTTTGGCAGGCTGTCCAGCAGATTTTGGCCCTGGGGGAGGCGGTTGAAGCGTTCAGCCAGGGTTCGTGCTGCTTCGAACTGCCCGGCGGCTTTGAGCAGACGGGCGTAGTTGAGACCTGCCCAGGCGCTGTTCGGGCATTGGTGGGAAACTTTTTCCCACTGGGGCAGTTCCCAACGGGTGTAATTGTCCAAATCAAGCCCGGAAACGGAGCAGTCCGCAGGCTCCTGGTCCGCCCCGCGTCGAACGATACCGCTATCCGGCTTGTCTTTTGGCAGGCTGTCACATCCGGCCACCAGCAACACCACACTGCAAAGAACCCTTTGCATCCGAGTGAACATGGTCTCACCTCTTGGTTGAATACGCCCCAAGCTTTTTAATATGTTATCTTTTAAGTATCAAAAAAAGGAAATGTTCTATCCTTTGACTTTTCTATTTTAACTCATAGATATTTTCCAATAAAACATAATAATTTTTTTATAATTGACTTTGGCTGATTGCAAAACGGCGTATCAATGACTCATAGCTATCAAAAAGAATGATAAATAAAAATTAAAAAGATAGAACATTTTCTTTTTTTTTGATACTTAAAAGATAAAATATTGAAAATAAAATGACTATAAATATATACCGGCTTGGTCGCGTGAGTTTTGCAACTCCCGCACTGCATCGGAAAAATATCGCAACCAGGGTGACCCCAAAAGCCCCGGCAACCGCCTTGTGCAGGGTGCAGGCGTTCTGATAACGATCATTGCCGATGAGCAGCACCTTGGCTCCGCCAAGGTGGAACCCGCCAGCACGGAAGAAACCGGCAGGAGAGGCGCCGCCGTTGTGGCCATGTCAGCAGACGAAAACCTCCTCCAGGGAAGAGGCGAAAAGGATATTCCGGCCCCAGCCTTCAAGATGCTCCAGCGGGGCGGAAATAACCTTCGCCGTGACCCAATCGGGAAGCGTGCCGAATTTGTGGCGCAGCAGCATAAGCAGCATGGCGGCGGCCTCCTCCTGGCGGCCTTCCTGGCGGCCCTGCTGAAGACCCTGATCCACCCACGGTTTGACCCACTCCTGAACACTTTCGGCCAGCATGGTATTCACCTCGTGCAGTTCAACCATTTCGGGAATGTCGGCTTTGGGCAGGCGCTTGGGCAGCAGCACCCGACGCAGCCAGACGGTGAAGGAGCGGCGCAGGCTGGCCTGCTCCGGGGCGTACAACCACTCCCCGAGGAGCCCCACCAGCTCCCGCACCGCTCCGATGGAGCGGCTCCGCTCCAGCCGGAACAGCACCGCCGCCAGATTGCGCATCCGTTGCAGCTGCGATTCCGCCAGCGTCCCGACCTCCACCAGCAGGTAACGTTGCCGGGGCTGCCAGGGTTCGAGGCCGGGTACAATGGCAATCATCTCATTCACCTCCAGCGGCGCGTTCCATCGCTTCTTCCCAGTATAGATCACCACCGGCAGGATGGGAGGCAGTTTTTTATCGGGCAGCCGGTTGGCCCGGCGCAGATCCTGAAAAAGGGAGAAGCCATAATCCCCCACCCGAACCGGCATGAAATCGTCCACCGTCGATTGGAACTCCAGCAGGATGTAAATATAAAGCCAGGTTTCCCCCAGCCCCACCCGCCAGATGCAATCCTCTTCCCGGTCGCGGAACTCATCGCCCACGAAGGAGCCGCTCACCTTCTCCAGAGTGGAATAGTCGAGATGTGCCACCCACTCCCCAGGCACAAATCCCAGAAGCAGATCTCGCACCATCTCCGGATGCGAAAATAACAGTTTATAGCTTGAATCGTTATCGAGACGGTTTGTCATGGGCCTCATGTCCAAAATAACGTGTACAGACGGTTTGCCCCGCGACCAGGGCTTCGCCCTGGACCCACCAGAGGGGGCGAAAAGCCCCCTCCGGACTCCCCCGCCCGCCGCCCTTCCGGTTGGCTCTCGGGAGGTTTGCCGCTTCGCGGACCTCCCTCTCGCCAACCTCCAGGACCACGGGCCACCTCAACTGCCTGAACGTCAACAGAGAGCGCTTCGCGCCCAAGGGAACAAGCGTAAAAGGGTCAAGGGCCAGTCCTCGAAAGGCGGAAGCCCAGGCTGAGGCCCCGGCCGTCGGGCGAGATGTTGACGCGATTGGCGGAGCGGACGAGGGCCGGGCCGTCGTAGCAGCTGCCGCCCCGAACCACCCGGCCGGAGCCCCCTTTACTGCAATTGGCATAATTCTTCTCCGAGTAAGGTCCATAATCTGAACAAGTCCACTCCCAGACATTTCCAGCCATGTCATACAGCCCGAGATTGGGACTGGCGG
>JADGAQ010000124.1 GCA_015231925.1 Magnetococcales bacterium | reverse complement strand
TGAGCCCGTCTTTTTCCGCAAGGTTGACAGGTGCAAAATCGGCTTGATAAATATAGCGAAAATCGCTCATGGGGGTCTTCCCGACCTGCCGGATGTACTCCGACTGATCCAGGAAGACGAACTGCTCCTTGGGAATGACCCGGGTGTGGGAGGGATCGCCGAGTGCCCATACCGACTGCCAGTGGGGCACGGTGCCGATCAGCACCCCGCCCGGACGCAGTATACGCCAGAGGTCGGCGAACTGGGCGAAGAAAAAGCGATAGTCCCCCTGGCCGCCGGTATGCTCCAGCACCTCGTAGGCGTGGATCTCGTTGAAGCTGTCGTCGCCGAAGGGCAGCGGCAGCCGGGTCAGATCCCATACACGATCCGGTTTATTGTCCGGATTGATATCGAGGGTGACCAGATGGCTCCAGGCCTGCCGCCCGGTCAGAAAGATCTTCTTGATGCGGCTTTGGCCGCAGCCGATGAGCAGTTCACGGTAATCCCGGTTCATGGTTTTCTCCCTTCGCCCCGGCAGAAAGCCTGCCACATCGATTCATACAACCCCTCCAGATCGCGGGTGAAACGAGGCGTGTCGAAGAGGGGGCAGGTGGTTCGCTGCCGTTGCAGTTTCTGGCGGATGGACTGCAGCAACCGGGGGTTGCGGGCCAACTCCAGGGCGCGTTTTTCGTAACTTTCGAAGTCCGGGCAGATCAGCCCCTCCCCGCCCAGGCCCGCGGCCTGCAGGATGCTGGCGCAGACCCGCCCGGCAAACCGTTCGCCGGGAACCGTCAACAGCGGCAGCCCGGCCCACAGGGCATCGGAGGCGGTGGTGTGGGCATTGTACCAGCGGGTGTCCAGAAAGAGATCGGCGCGATGCTGCCGCGCCAGATGGCCCGGCTTGGCCAAAATCGGGGCAAAGACCAGCCGCTGCGGATCGACTCCCCGCTCCCTGGCGCGATCCCGCAGATTCTGCCGCGCCCCGGCCACGCCGTCGATGAGCCACAGCACCGAACCCGGCACCTGCGTCAACAGCCGCATCCAGATATCGAAGACGAAGGCATCGATCTTGTAATGGGTATTGAAGCAGCAGAAGACGAAGCCCTTCTCCGGCAAACCCAGTTCGGTTCGCGACGGCGTCTCGGCGGCGATGGGCTGTTCGCGGTCGTTGACCTGGTAGCAGTGGGGCATCACGGCGAAACGTTCCGCATAGAAGGCCTGCTGCGCCGCCGGAGTCACCGTGGCGTCGGTGATCACCCAGTCGATGAAGTCGGCCCCCATGGTGCCGGGATAACCCAGCCAGGCCACCTGCACCGGAGCGGGACGGGCCGCCAGAATCTCCGGACGGCTGTCGCGGGTGTAGCCTTTGAGATCGATCAGCAGATGCACCCCGTTGTCGTGGATGCGCTGGGCCGACTCGGCGTCGGAGCAGGCCTCCAGATCGACGAAGCGGTCGCAGTCGCTGCGGATGCGGTTGCGGTAGTCGCTGCCGTCGTCGGGACCGAAGGAGTAGGCGATGATTTCGAAACGCTTGCGATCGTGCAGGCCGAAGAGGCCCAACATCAGGTGGGCGGTGGCGTGGTTGTGGAAATCGGCGGAGAGATAACCCACCCGCAGGCGCGAGACCCCGGTTCCCGCCGCATGGGCATGGATCTTCTTCACCCCCTTGGCCACATGAGCCGCATAGCGGGCGGCGATGCGCAGCTCCTCCTCCGGCGTCACAGGCAGCGGCAGGGAGAGGAAGGGAAACGGTGACGGCGGCACCCCCGAATCCTCCCGCAGGGCGGGTTCGAGGATGCGTTCCCGCAGGCCTTCCAACCCGCTCCAATCGCAGAGTTTCTGCTGGAGATGGGTGATTTCGACGGCGACGTTGATGCGGCCCGGCTGCAGCGTCTCGGCACGGCGGAAGAGTTCCAGGGCCTCTTCGAAACGCCCGAGTCCGTTCATCACCCCCGCCAGGTTGAACACCGCACCGCCGTGGTCGGCGTCGATTTCCAGCGCCGTGCGATAGGCCTGAACCGCGCCGGTGAGATCGCCGCTGCGCTGCAGGGCGATGCCGAGGTTGTACCAGCCGTTCTTGAAGCGGGGGGAAAGGGCCACGGCGCGGCGATGGTGGCTGACGGCCTCGCGATGGCGTCCCTCCTCCTGCAGGGCCACCCCCAGATTGTAATGGGCCTCGGCCAGATGCGGCTGGGCGGTCATGGCCTCGCGATAGTGGTGCAGGGCCTGCTCCGTCTCCCCCACGCGGCTCAGGGCGTTGGCCAGATGGTTGTGGGCCTCGGCGAAACCGGGACGCAGCCCCAGCGCCTGCCGGGCGCAATCCGCCGCCTCCTGCGGACGCTCCAGCACCCGCAGCACATCGCTCAGGCTGCTCAACACCTCCGGCCAGGAGGGCTGCAAGGCCAACGCCTTGCGGTAACACCCCTCCGCCCGGGCCAACTCGCCGCGTTCCCGATGGGCATTGCCCAGATTGGCCCAGGCTTCGGGGTAATCCTGCCGCAGGGCCAGGGCCTTGCCGTAACGGACGATGGCCTCTTCCACCCGACCCGCGCGCCGTTGCACCATGCCGCTCACCGTCCAGGCCTCCGCCAGATTGCCGGCGACCTGCAGCGCCTGTTGCGACAGCGTTTCGGCTTCGGCGAGCCGCCCCTCCTGCAGCGCCATCAGGGCCCGGTTCAAGGCCTCCACCTGGGCCGGGGTGGCCGCGGTCACCGTGGCGGATTTGGCGGGGATCCGTTTGCGCAACGCTTCGGAAACCCGACGCACCACGCCGGGCCAATCCCCCGGCGTCTCCTGCCGGAAGAGTGTCAAACTCCCGTACCAGGGGGAATCCTGCCGCTGCCGCAACCAGCGCCAGTCCGGGGCGAAGGGCAGCAGGATCCAGCCCGGCACCCCCAGGGCTCCCGCCAGATGGGCCGTGGCGGTATCGGAGCTGATGACCAGATCGAGCCCGCTCATGATGGCGGCGGTATCGGCCAGATCCCCGATCCCCTCCCCCAGATCGACGAAATGGGGCGGCAGCTCACACGATAGCAGATCGGCGCGCCCGTCGCCTTTTTGCAGTGCAAAAAAACGCAGGCCGGGAATCTCCAGCAGGGGCAGAAGCGGTTTCAGGCGCGGGGAGCGGTAGCGGTCGTTGCGCACCCGCGGGTTTCCGGCCCAGACCAGTCCCACCTTCAAACCCGGCCCTTCCAGGCGCTGTTGCCAACGCCGGACCCGCTCGGGGTCGGCTTTGAGGTAGCCTTCGCGGCCCGGCAGGCTTTCCAGGGTGGTTCCCAGGCGGTGGGGCAGACTCAACAGGGGGATGTGGAGATCGAAGGGGGGCAGCGCCGCGCCACGCGCCACCAGCCGGTCCACTCCCGGAAAATGGCGCAACAGGGGAAGGAGAGGCTCCTGAACCTCCAGGATCACCTGGCCGGGCCCGCGCTTCAGTCCGGGCAGAAAGCGCAGGAACTGGATGGCGTCCCCCAGCCCCTGCTCGGCGTGGACCAGCAGGGTGCGCCCGTTGAGATCGCTGCCGTCCCACCAGGGCTGGGGGAAGGGACGCGGCGCGGGTTCCCCGCGTTGCCAGCGCCATTCGTAGCCCTCCCAGCCACGGCGGAACTCCCCGGTCAACAGCAGGGCCAGGGCGCGGTCCCAGTGGGCGTCGGCATAGTCCGGGCGCAGATGGATGGCGTGATCGAAGGCTTCGATGGCCTGCTCGACCTCCCCCATGTCCTGCAGGGTGCCGCCCAGATTGTCCCAGGCTTCGGGGAAATCGGGTTTGCGGCGCAGGGCTTCGCGGTAGCAGGCCACCGCCTCCCGCAGGGCGCCCTGCTCCCGATGGAGATTCGCCAGGTTGTTGCAGGGATCGGGAAAGTCGGGCTGCAATTCCATGGCGCGGCGATAGCGGTTGATGGCCTCTTCGGGATAGCCCAGCTTGCGTCGGGCCATGCCGGAGAGGGTCCAGCCGTCGGCGCGACGGGGATCGAGGGCCAGAGCCTGCTCCGAAAGGCGGTCGCAACGCTCCACCTCGCCCTGCTGCCAGGCCGCCAGGGCCTGAGTCAGCAACTCCCCGGCGCGTTCGCTGGCCGAACCGATGCTTCCACCCTGCCCCTCCGGCTTGCGGGTGCGCAGCACGAAGCGGCTTTGGGAGAGGACGTTGTTGAAGTTGCGTAGCGCCTCGGCCAAAGCCTCCTGGGAGAGTTCCCCTTTTGCCAGGCGCTCCTTCCAGGGTTCGGCCAGTTCGTCCTGCACCGACTCCAGCACGAAATCGACGCCGAGGTGCAGCCCCAGGGTGGTATTGGCCGCTCCGGCGGCCACCCAGGCGCGGTTTTTCTCCCGGTCGAACAGCTCCAGACCACCCCGGGTCACGGCGCGAACGTGGGTGGGATCGTTGAGAAAGGCGTCGCTGCGGGGATGGGGCACCACGATGTGGATGGCGGCTTCGTGGCAGGTGATGCGCCACAACTCCCGCATGATGGACAGATAACTCTCCGTGGTCTCCCCCAGATGCTCCAGCACATGGTAGAGCAGCACCTCCCGGACCGAATCGTCGGGCCAGGGCCAGGGAAAGCGTTCCAGATCGACCACCCGATCGGGCTGAAAGGTGGCCTCCCGGTCGACGTTGAGGTAGCCCGGCAACTTGCGATGACCGCAACCCAGATTGAGGCGCAACGGATCGGTCATGGAGCGTTTTTTCCCTTTTGGATGTGGAGTCGCCACATTTCGGCGAAGGCGGACTCCAGGTCTCGGGCAAAGGCGTCGGTATTGAACAGGGGGCAGCCCGGGCGACGTCGCTCCAGGCGACTGCGCAAGGCCTGAAGCTGCCGTGGGGATTGGGCCAGGGCGATGGCGCGCTCCCGGTAGGCCTCGGCACTTTCAACGATCAGACCTGCATCCCCCATGCCGGCGGCATGCAGCAGGCTGGCGGCCACTCGCGCGGGGAAGTGGTGGCCCGTGCGGGTCAGCACCGGCAGCCCGGTCCACAAGGCATCCGAGGCGGTGGTGTGGGCGTTGTAGATCCAGGTATCCAGAAAGAGATGGGCCAGGCGCAGGCGGGCCAGATGCCGCTCCTTGGGCCACACCGGGGCGAAGACCAGACGGGAGGGATCGATGCCCCTCCGTTGCGCTTCGCGACGCAGATTCTCCCGTGAACTGTGTATCCCTTCCATCAACCAGAGAACCGACCCCTCCACCTCCCGCAAAATGGCCATCCAGCAGTCGAAGGTCTGCGGATCGATCTTGTAGTGGGCGTTGAAGCAGCAGAAGACGAAGGCACGGGAAGGCAGTTCGCACTCTTCCGGGAGCGGGATCTCCGAGGCAACGGGCTGGTCCCGGTCGTTGATCTGATAACAGTTGGGCAGATAGATGAAGCGTTCGCTGTAGTCGGCCTGCCGGTCCGGCGGGGTGACGTGGCGGTCGGTCAGGATGAAGTCGATGCAGCGGGCCCCGCTGGTGCCGGGATATCCCAGCCAGGCCACCGCCAGCGGCGCGGGCCGATGGGCCAGGATCTCCATGCGGCTGTCGGTGGTATAGCCTTTGAGGTCCACCAGGATATGGATGCCGTCCTGACGGATGCGGGCCACAGCCTCGGCGATGTCGGCCTTTTCCAGATCGACGAAGTTTTCGCACTCCTCGCGGATGCGGCGGCGGTAGTGGCTGCCGTCGTCGGGGCCGAGGGAATAGGCGAAAACCGTGACCCGATGGCGGTTGTGGCGCTTGAAGAGCCCCAGCATCAGATGGGCGGTGGGGTGGTTGTGAAAATCGGCGGAGAGGTAGCCGATGCGCAGTTTGCGCGGCATGGCGGTCGCCGGGGGATGAATCGCCGGGGTGACCCGTGATTCGAACCAGTCGGCGAAGCGTGCGGCGAGCTGCCGCAACTCGGCCCCTGAAAGGGATGTCGGCATGGAGAGGAACGGAAACGGCGAAGGCGGCACGCCCCCGCCCTGCCAGGCCAGGGCCGGTTCGACCACCCGTTGCCGCAGGGTGTCGAAGCCCTGCCAGTCGCAGCGTTTCTGCTGCACGAAGGTCAGCAGGACCGCCGTGCAGGCGTCGTCGGGACGCCGCTCCAGGGCCAGGGCCATGTGGCGGGCGCAGGCATCGAGATCGGTTCCCAGCAGCAGGTGGGCGTTGCCGAGGTTGGCGTGCAGGGTGGCCTCGTCGAGTCCCAGGCTCAAGGCCCGCTCCAGATGGCCGATGGCCTCCCGCACCCGTCCCTGACGCAATCGCACCGCCCCGAGATTGTGGTGCAGTTCGGGAATCTCCGGTTTCAGCCGCAGCAACTCCCCGTAAATCCCGGCGGCCTCCTCGAAGCGGTCGAGCCGGTCGAGCAGATCGACCCGGAGCAGCAGGGCGGAGAGCGAGCCTTCGGGCAGCTCCCGGCTGGCCTGCAAGGCCTCTTGCAACCGCCCTTGCTCCCGCAGACCCTCCACTTTGGCGCGCACACTCCCCTCCGGGGGACCGGGCGGCGGGCACTGCGCCTGCCAGAGACGACGCAGGCCGGTCTGCAGGTTGGCGGCCAGGCGGGCGCCGTCGCAGGCGGGCGAGGCGGCCATGCGTGGCCGCAAGGTGCGACGCAGCTCCGCCAGGCGGGGCCGGTCCGCAGCCAGTTCCAGGGCCTTTTGCCGGTAGGTGGCTTCGTCCGTGGCGATGCCGTCGGTCATGCCCACCACGCTCAAATGGGAGATGGAGTGGCGGGAGCAGAAACGCTCCCCCCCCAGCGTCACCACCGGCACCCCCATCCACAGGGCTTCCAGGGTGGTCAGCCCCCCGGAATAGGGGAAGGGATCCAGGGCGATATCGATATCGTTGTATCGGGCCAACAGCTCTTCATGGGGCAGTCGTCCCCGCAGCATCACCCGCTCGGCCACCCCCATGGCGGCGAAGTGACGCTTCAGTCGGGCGCGCAGAATGGTCATATCCAACTGATGGGTGATCAGCAACAGACGGGCATCGGGCAGGTCTTGCAAAAGTCTGCCCCAGAGATCCAGCACCTTCCGGTTGATCTTGACCAGATTGTTGAAGCAGCCGAAGGTGATGAAGCCGTTCTTCAGGGCCGGCAGTTCTCCCACCTCCGGGGCATAGGCCGGGGGTTGGTAACAGACGTAGCCATCGGGCAGAATCAGCAGCTTCTCCCGCACGAAGGCTTCGCTGCCGGGGGGATTCTCGAAGCGGTCGGTGACCAGAAAATCGATGGCCGCCAGCCCGGTGGTGCCGACGTAGCCGGCCCAGGTGCCCTGAAGGGGCGCGGGTTTCATGGCGAAGACCGGCAGACGGTTGCCCATGGTGTGACCGGAGAGATCGAGCAGGATGTCGATGCCGTCCTGGCGGATGAGGCGCAGCAGGTCGTCGTCGGAGAGGGGGGCGACCGCCCGCCAGCCGTCGGCCTGGGCCTTGAGCCGCGCGGTGATCTCGTCCTCCCGGCTGCGTCCGGAGTAGAGGAACAGCCGGAAGCGTCCGCGATCGATGTGGGGCAGCACCGGCAGCAGGAAGTAGCCCACGGGGTGTTGGCCGAAATCGGCGGAGACCAGCCCCAGGTTCAACACCTTGTCCGGCTCACGGGGTGGCGCGGGGGGCGGGAAACGCCCGGCCCTGGGCTGACCATGGCGGCGATCCCAGGCCAGATGGGCCTCCAGCAGGGATTGAGGCGTCTGAGCGGGATCGGCCTGCAGGGTGAACAGGCGGTTGCTTTCGGCCCGCACGAAATCGGGTTGCAGGGCCAGGGCGCGGCGATAGCTGTCGAGGCACTCCTCCAGGCGGCCCAAATCGCGCAGGGCATTGCCCAGATTGTAGTGGTATTGAGCCGAATCGGGATTGCGATTGAGGGCCTGCTGATAATGCACCACCGCCTGGTCGCTGGCCCCGCCCTCCTGAAAGCAGTTTCCCAGCAGCATCCAGGGTTCCGGATGGTCCCCGTCGGCGGCAATGGCCTGACGCGCCGCCGCCATGGCCTCGTCGAGGCGACCCGCCTCCCGCAGCACGTCCACCAGGGGCAAACCGGGTTCCATCCAGCCGGGACGCAGGCGCTGGGCCTGCCGGTAGCACTCCGCCGCCTCGGGCAACTGGCGCAGTTCCCGCAGGGTGTTGGCCAGATTGTTCCAGGCTTCGGGAAAATCGGGCTGACGCCGCACCGCCTCGCGGTGAGCCGCCAGGGCCTGCTGAATCTGTCCCTGGCGACGCAGGATGACGCCCAACAGACTCCAGGCGTCGGCGCGATGGGGGGCGGCGATCAATACCTCCCGGCAGGCGGCGGAGGCGGCCTCCAGTTCGCCTCGGGCGTGTTCCCCGATGGCCTGTTGCAGGCGATGCACAATCTCGGTTTCATTCATGAGAGAAGCTCCAACCGGGGTGTCGGATGGCACGACATGGCCGCCAGAAGCCCCGGTCCGTGGACCCGGACCGTGATGCCCCAGGAGGGGAATTTCGCCAACATCTGCCCAAAATCGAGGGCCTGGGCCAGCATCCAGGGCTCGCAACGGAAGCTCCCTCCCCCCAATCGCACCTCCAGCCGGGTCTCCTGGCCGGGGGCGTGTTCGTAACCGTGGCTTTTGCCGTCGAGATGGCAGGAATCGACCCCGAAGAGGTGAAACCGGCGATAGCCCAGCACCATGCCCAGGGAAATGGCGCGCAAACCGCCGGTGCAGCCGTTGTGAACCACGGTCCAGTTGCTTTCGCTGGTGAAGGGTTCGGCTTCCCCGGTATCGCCGCCGACGTGCCACAGAAGCATGCGATGGCGGCCGAGCGCACTCAGCACTTCGGGGTCGCACTGGTTGGCCATCAGGTAGAGCGTCTCGGGGCCGGGATGGCGCATGACCCCGCGCATCACCGGATCGGCGTCCAGCATGACGGCGAACTCGGGCAGCAACGGCGGATCGAGGCTGCGCAGAAAGTCGTGGGCCCCGTTGACGGCCAGAATCGGATGCACAGGATGCAAGGCCCGCAACAGGGAGAGCATACCCGGCATGGAGGGACCGCCGGCCACGATGAGCAACTCCTGGCCCGGACGTTCCGCTTCCGGAGCCAGACGGGCATAGTTCCGCCGCACGGCGGAAACGATGTTGTTCAACCGGATCTCGGCGGAAACATTGGAAAAATGGTGTAAATAGACCGCCATGGGCTTTTTTTATTTCACCGTTGAATAATTTCGCTCAAGTCGCTCTCCGAATGGCCGATAAGCACGGACAGGACTCTACTCTCCCTGATTCGCCTACCTCCTCCGGGCTAGCAATATTCTCGTGAAATACGCTCAATATTGGCGTATATTGCCTCACGCTGGAGGAATGGATTTGGAATTATTGCCAGGGAGGCATTATTTCACACATACTGAACGGAGAATTCAGGAATGGCGCCTATTGTGTCTTTGAATGGCGGTAGCGGCTCATCCCTCACATCCCTAATCGGGACCACGGGTGTCGATACGCTTACCTTCCAGGGGGCAGGCAGCCTTCCCATTTCCAAAATCGAATCGGTGGTCGGATCCACCGGAACGGATGGCATCTCCCTGATGACATCCGGCTCGGTTTCGGTCGACTCGGTGGAATCGGTCACCGGCTCTTCGGGAACCGATACGGTCACCCTTCTGGCGGCCGGCACGGTCAGCCTCTCGGATATCGAGAGCCTGATCGGTTCGACGGACACCGACATCGCCAAACTGCTCACCTCGGGGACGATCACCCTCTCCGGCGTTGAAAGCATAATCGGTACCACCGGTTCCGACGTGGTCAAGATGGCCACGAACGGTACCCTCTCGGTATCGGCCATCGATTCGGTTCTCGGCACCTCCGGGGTGGACGAGATCACCCTTCTCGGGGCTTCGAGCCTCTCGCTCTCCCGCATCGACTCGGTCACGGGCTCCAGCGGCACCGATACCGTCACCTTGTTGACATCCGGCAGCATCAGCCTCTCCCGAGTGGATAGCCTGATCGGATCGAGCGGCACGGATGTAGCTATCCTGCTCACCGCTGGAACCCTGGTCGTTTCCGACGTGGAGAGCGTAACGGGTACCACCGGGACCGATGTGGTCAAACTGGCCACCGACGGCACCCTGACCCTCTCCGACGTGGACAGCGTCGTGGGCAGCAGCGGAACCGAAATCATCAAACTGGCCACAGCGGGCAGTCTGGCGGTTTCGCAGATCAACTCGGTCATCGGCACCACCGATACCGACACCCTGACCCTGCTGGCCACTTCCGACATCAGCCTCTCCCGCATTGACTCCGTGATCGGTTCCACCGGCACCGACAGTCTCACCCTGCTGACCGCAGGCAGCCTGTCGATCTCCCGGGTGGAATCGGTTTCCGGCACCAGCGGCACCGATAGCCTCACCCTGTTGACCGCGGGTACGGTCAGCCTCTCCGCCATCGACTCCCTGACGGGCACCACCGGCACGGACATCGCCAAGCTGCTGACTTCGGGCACCATCAGCCTCTCCTCGGTCGACAGCCTGGTTGGTTCCAGCGGCACCGATACCATCAAACTGCTGGCTACCGGTGTTACCGGGGGCTCCAACACCATCTCCCTGTCCGATGTGGAATCGGTCGTCGGCTCCACGGACGGCGACACCGTCAAGCTGCTCACGGCGGGGGCTCTCAGCCTCTCCGGAGTGGAATCCCTGGTCGGCACCACCGGCACCGACACCCTCACGCTGCTCACTTCCGGCAGTTTGTCGGTTTCCAAGGTCGACTCCCTGGTGGGTACCACCGGTACGGAAATCGTCTCCCTGTTGACGGCGGACAGTGTTTCACTCTCCCGCATCGAATCCCTGATCGGCTCCACTGGCACCGACACCGCGACGCTGTTGACGGCGGGCACCCTCAGCGTGTCGGCGGTGGAGAGCGTCATCGGCTCGTCGGGCACCGATATTTTGAAAATTTTGGCCACCGGCGTCACCGGGGGCAGCAATTCATTGCGTATTTCGGACGTGGAATCGGTCATCGGCTCCTCGGAAACCGACACCATTCGGCTATTGAGTGAAAAAGCGCTCGCCGTCTCGGAAGTCGATTCGGTGGTGGGCACCACCGGCACCGATACCCTGACCCTGCTCACGGCGGAAAACCTCTCGCTTTCAGCCATCGACAGCGTCCTGGGCACCACGGGCACGGAAGTAGTGACCCTGCTCACCGCAAGCTCCGTGAGTCTGTCCCGCATCGACTCCGTGGTCGGCTCCACCGGCAGCGACGCCGTCACCCTGTTGAGCGCGGGCGCTTTGAGCGTCTCCCTGGTGGACAGCGTCACCGGCACCACCGGCACCGATACCCTGACCTTGCTCACCGCCGGAACCGTGACCCTCTCCGGGGTCGACTCCGTGGTGGGTACGGCGGGCAACGACATCCTCAAGATGGCCTCGGCGGGCACCCTCAGCGCTTCCAGCATCGACAGTCTGGTGGGCTCCAGCGGCACCGATATCCTCAAACTGCTGGCCACCGGCGTCACCGGCGGCTCCAACACCGTCAGCCTCTCCGAGGTCGAATCGGTGGTGGGCTCCTCCGAAACCGATATCGTCAAGCTGCTCACCGCAGGCAGCGTCAGCCTCTCGGCGGTGGAATCGATGCTCGGTTCCAGCGGCACCGACGTGGCCACCCTGCTGACCGCAGGCAGCCTCTCGGTCTCCAAGGTGGAGAGCGTCCTGGGCACCAGCGGCACCGACGCCGTGACCCTGCTCACCGCTCAGAACGTGGCCCTGTCCCGCGTCGACTCCCTGACCGGCACCACCGGCACCGATACCGTCACCCTGCTCACCGCCGGAACCTTGTCCATCTCCTCCGTGGAGAGCGCCGTGGGTTCCTCCGGGTCCGACATCCTCAAGATGCTGGCCACCGGCGTCAGCGGCGGCAGCAACACGATCTCCGTCTCCGATATCGAATCGGTCATCGGTTCGAGTGAAACCGACATCGTCAAGCTGGTCACCGCCGGCAACCTCAGTGTCTCCGAGGTCAACTCGGTGGTGGGCACCACCGGCACCGACGTGTTGACCCTGCTCACCGCTGAAACGGTGGCCGTTTCCAGCATGGACAGCGTCATCGGCACCACCGGCAGCGACGCCATCTCCCTGGTCGGCGCGGCCAGCGTGGCCGTCTCCCGCATCGATTCGGTCACCGGCACCACCGGCACCGACACCGTGACCCTGCTCACCGCGGGCGGCCTCAGCCTCTCGCTGGTGGAGAGCCTCATCGGCTCCAGCGGCACCGACACCCTGACCCTGCTCACCGCCGGAACCGTCACGGTCTCCGGAGTGGAGAGCGCCGTGGGCAGCGGCGGCAGCGACATCGTCAAGATCGCCACCGACGGCACCCTGACCGTCTCCGGCATCGAAAGCGTGGTCGGCTCCACCGGCACCGACATCGTCAAGCTGGCCACGGCAGGCAGTGTGGCCCTCTCCGGCATCGACAGCGTCATCGGCACCACCGGTACCGATACCCTGACCCTGATCACCGCAGGCTCCGTCTCCGTCTCCCTTATCGACTCCGTGGTCGGTTCCACCGGCAGCGACGCCGTCACCCTGTTGAGCGCGGGCGCTTTGAGCGTCTCCC
>JADGAQ010000123.1:4171-12541 GCA_015231925.1 Magnetococcales bacterium | reverse complement strand
CCCCCCCCGACGGGTCCAGGGCAGCGCCCTGGGACTCCTCCTTTCGCTGTTGACACGGTCATGCCGCGCTGTGCAGGGGCCTGAATAATTACGAAATGTCAAAAGATAGAACATTTTCTTTTTTTGCTTTCTAAAAGATAAAATATTAAAAGTCAAACCCCATCCGGTTTTCAGGCGGAATCATGCCGAAGCCCTCTTTTCACGTTCCCCTGCTGCTGGCCGTTCTGCTGGTGGCCCTGCAACTGATCGATCCCCAATCCCGGCAGGTGTTGCGCAACCTGGCCTTCGACCAGATGCAGCTCCACTTCCCCCGCCGGGATCCCCTGGAACTGCCGGTTCGCATCGCCGCCATCGACGAAACCAGCCTGAAGGCCCTGGGCCAATGGCCCTGGCCCCGCAGCCATCTGGCCCGTCTGGTGGACCAACTGCAGCGGCAAAACGCCGCCCTGGTGGTCCTCGACCTGCTGCTGGTGGAAAAGGATCGCACCGCCCCCGCCCTTCTGGCGGAACGCTGGCCCGATCACACCGAACTCAACACCCTGCTGCGAAAACTGCCCGATCCGGACCAGCTCCTGGCCGACAGCCTGGAACGCCTGCCCACGGTGCTGGGCTTCGCCCTGGAAACCCGCGCCAACCCCAACCCCGCCCCGCTGCAAAAGGCCCGCATCGTCATCCCCGGCGGCGAAGCCCGCGTCGCCATCCCCCCCTTTCCGGGCAGCGTCGCCTCCCTGCCCCTGCTGCAAAAGTCCGCCCGGGGCCAGGGTGTCCTCTCCCAGGCCAGCCAGGACATGGACGGGGTGCTGCGCCATCTGCCGCTGATCTATCAGGTCAACGGACAACTCTATCCCCTGTTGAGCCTGGAAGTCGCCCGACTCCTCTCCGGTGGCAAAATCCTGCACGCCACACCCGACGGCGTCGGCATGGGACAACTCTTTCTGCCAACCAGCGGCCAAAACGAAATCGGGCTGCACTACCGCCGCCTGAACCGGGAGCGCTACCTCTCCATCTCCGAACTGCTGGCAGGCCGCATCGACACCTCCCAGGTGGAAAACCACATCGTCTTCGTCGGAGCCACGGCCCAGGGACTGGGGGATCAGGTCTACAGTCCCCTCGGGGAGATCCTGCCGGGTGTGGAACTCCACGTTCAACTGGTGGAACAGTTGCTGGACGGCAGCTATCTGCTGCCGCTGAACATCGGGGAAAACGCCCTGATCGCCCTGCTGCTGCCGCTGGTGGCCCTGTCGGGACCGTGGCTGCTGCGACGCTTTCGCCTGCGCTGGCTGGTGGGTCTCACGCTGCTTCCGATCACGGCGCTGCCCCTGCTCTCCCTGTGGCTCTATCTGGAAAAACAACGCCTGCTCGACCCTCTCTATCCCCTGCTCTCCCTGGTGTTGATCGTGGCCAGCCTGCTGCTGCCCGAACTCTTCCGCATGGAGCGGGAACGGCGTCTGGTGCAGGCCAAATCGGCCTTCATCGCCAACGTCAGCCACGAACTGCGCACCCCCATGAACGCCATTCTGGGGCTGACCGGACTCTGCCTCAACACCGAACTGCAGGCCAATCAACGCGACTACCTGCAAAAGGTGCGACAGGCCGGGGAGTCGCTGCTGGGACTGATCAACGACCTGCTGGACATGTCCAAGATGGAAGCGGGCCGCCTGACCCTGGAGGCCATCCCCTACCACCTCGACACGGTGCTGGACCACCTGGCCACCATGACCCGCCTGAAGGCTCAGGAGAAGGGGCTGCAACTGCTCTTCTACCGCGAACCCGCCATCCCCGCCCAGCTGATCGGCGATCCGCTGCGTCTGGGCCAGGTGCTGATCAACCTGGTCAACAACGCCGTCAAATTCACCGCCACGGGCACGGTTTCGACCACCCTCCGCCTGCTCTCCCGCGAAGGCGAACGGCTGGTGCTGGAAGGCAGCGTGCAGGACAGCGGCATCGGCATGACGCCGGAACAGATGGGGCGACTCTTTCAGGCCTTCTCCCAGGCCGACGCCAGCATCACCCGGCAATACGGCGGCACCGGTCTGGGGCTGGCCATCTGCAAACAACTGGTGGAAAAAATGGGGGGCCGGATCCGCGTGGAGAGCCGCCCCGGCCAGGGCAGCACCTTCACCTTCACCGTGACCCAGCAGGTGGATGCCACGGCGGAACAGTCCCAACCCGCCAGCCCCGAATGGCGCTCCCTGCGGGTGCTGGTGGTGGATGGCTCGGAGCGTTCCCGCGCCATTCTGGTCGATTATCTGCAGTCCTTCCATTTCGCCGTGGTCGCCGTGGCCGGCGCCCAGGCGGCCCTGGACGCCCTGCGCGGCGCGGTGGAGCCCTTCCGACTGATCCTGCTGGAGGAGGAGCTGCCGGATGGGAGCCTGGAAGCAACGGTGCGGCAGTTGCGCGCCCTGAGCGGTTTTTCCGGACGCACCCGGCTGCTGCTGATCCGCTCCCTGGGCGAGGAGGGAAGCGCCCAAAGCCTGGGAGTGGACGGGGTGTTGACCAAACCGATCAACCCCTCCCTGCTCTTCAACGGCATTCTGGAGACCTTCGGTCAGGCGGTCAGCGCCTCCTACCCCAAACGGGGCTGGGAAAACCTCCCTCAGGCCGAAGCCATCCTGGCGGACCGGCGCGGCGCCCGCATCCTGCTGGTGGAGGACAACGCCATCAACCGGCAAATCGCCCTGGAGCTGCTGACACGGGCCGGACTGACGGCGCAAACCGCCGAAAATGGTCGGGAGGCCATCGCACGTTTGCAGGAGGAGAGCTTCGACGCCATTCTGATGGACGTGCAGATGCCCATCCTGGACGGCTACAGCGCGGCCCGCGCCATTCGCGCCGACGCCCGATTCGCCACCCGTCCGCCGATTCTGGCCATGACCGCCAACGTGGGCAGCGAAGACCGGGAGCAGGCCCTGGCCGCCGGCATGAACGACCACCTCTGCAAACCCATCGATCCCCAGGCCCTCTACGCCGCCCTGGGTCGCTGGCTGCCCCCCCGCGCGGAGGCCCCTCCCGCGCCGCTCCCGCCCGCCGAAGGGAGCCCGATCCACCTGCCCGAAACGACACCCTTCCTGGACCTGGCCACCGCGCTGGTCCGGGTGGGCGGCAATCGCCGCCTGCTGGCCAACCTGCTGCACGACTTCCTCGTGCGCCACGGCGACGACCCCCGTCGCCTGGCCGAGGCACTGGAACAGGGCGACCTCCCCCTGGCCCATCGTCTGGCCCACACCCTGAAGGGCATCGCCGCCTCCCTGGGCGCCATCGAGCTGCAAGAGGCCGCCGCCGCCCTGGAGGCCTCCTTCGACAGCGGGCGAAACGACTCCCGATCCGCTCTGCTCCCCGCCCTGCACCGGGCCATGGAGCCCGTGCGTCAGACGCTGTCCGCCTGGGCGGAGAGCCGGGAAATCCTCCCCGAATCCCCCGCGCCACCCTACGATGCCGCCGTGGTGGCCGCGCTGCTCGACTCCCTGGAACAACTGCTGCACGAACGGGATCCCGATGCGGAAGAACAGACCCGGCGGCTGCGCCACCTTCTCGGCGACAGGCTTCCCCACGGCCTCGTCGACCGTTTGTGGGAGCAGGTGCGCAGCTTCGATTTCGACGAGGCGAGGCAAACCCTTGCATCCATCGAAGCGGGTCTGAAACAGTAACGGGCCAGGAGCAAGACCATGTCCCAAGAGGATGCCATGGAACCCCAGGAAAAAATTCTGCTGGTGGACGACGAACGCTTCAACATCGACGCCCTCGTCGGTCTGCTGCGCCACGACTACAAGATCATGGTGGCCAAAAGCGGCGAACAGGCGCTGCAGGCCCTGCAGCCGGGGGCCCTGCCCGATCTGGTGCTGCTGGACATCGTCATGCCGGAAATGGACGGTTACGAGGTGTGCCGCCGTCTGAAGGGCAACCGTCTGACCCGCAACATCCCGGTGATCTTCCTGACCGCCCGCAACGACGTGGAGTCCGAAACCCTGGGGCTGCAACTGGGCGCGGTGGACTACATCGCCAAACCGTTTCACGACGCCATCGTGCGAGCCCGCATTCAGACCCACCTCGGGCTGAAACGCAAAATGGACCTGCTGGAACGCATGGTCTGTCTGGACGGATTGACCGAAATCCCCAACCGACGCTCCTACGACCAGACCCTGGAGGCGGAATGGAACCGCGCCATGCGGGAAGGGCGCCCCCTGACGCTGATCATGATGGATGTGGACCACTTCAAGCTCTATAATGACCATTACGGCCACGCGGGTGGCGACCTCTGCCTGCAGCGGGTGGCCCGCGCCCTGGCGGGGTGTCTGCATCGACCGGGGGATTTCGTGGCCCGCTACGGCGGCGAGGAGTTCGTGGCCGTGCTGCCGGGAAGCGACGCGGAAGGCGCTCTCCAGGTGGGGGAACAGTTCCGCCGGGCGATCACCGCCCTGGAACTGCCCCACGCCCGCTCCGGCACCGCCGCGTGGCTCACCCTCAGTCTGGGCGCGGCCACCGTGACCCCCACGGCGCAAAACAGTCCCGACGCCTTGCAGAAAGCCGCCGACGCCATGCTCTACCGGGCCAAGGCCGACGGTCGCAACCGGGTGCTGGCCACCACACTGGACCCCCGCCAGGAAGGCTGAGCGGGAATAAGTCTTTTGCCTTTCAATATGTTATCTTCTAAATATCAAAAAAAGGAAATGTTCTATCCTTTGACTTTTCAGTAATATGTATCTGTTCAGATACATGGGGGTTCGGGGGGGATTATCCCCCGCCGACGGGTCCAGGGGACACCCCTGGGACTTTTTTCGCCGTTGACAGGATCATGCCGCGCTGTGCAGGGGTCTGAACAGTTATAAAAAGTCAACGGATAGAACATTTTCTTTTTTTGATACTTAGAAGATAACATATTCCCGTTTGGCCGCGGGAGTTTTGTAACTCCCTCCAGATACAGAACAAGGTGAATTCCGTGCCGGAAAACCTCCCCGATCCGCGCCCACGGGTGCTGATCGTCGATGACGAACGGATGCTGATCGACATTCTGGTCGAAGCGATCCGTCCGAGCTGCCGCATCATGGTGGCGCAGAACGGCGAACAGGCCCTGAAGGCGGCCCGTGGCGGGCCGCGTCCCGACCTGATCCTGCTCGACGTGCTCATGCCGGGACTCGACGGCTACGAAGTGTGCCGTCTGTTGAAAGAGGAGGACTCCACCCGCGACATCCCGGTGATCTTTATCACCTCCAAAACCGAGGTGGCCGACGAAACCCGTGGCTTCGAGCTGGGCGCGGTGGATTACATCAGCAAACCCATCTCACCCCCCATCGTGCGCGCCCGGGTCAAGACCCATCTGGCCCTGAAACGCTCCCTGGAGGTGCAGCAGGAGCAGAATCGCGCCCTGCAGGAGCTGAACCAGGTCAAAAACCGCTTTCTGGGCATGGCCGCCCACGACCTGCGCAATCCCCTGGTCTCCATACGCGGCATGAGCGAACTGCTGCAGTCCGTGGCCCTGCCGGAGGAGAAACGGCGCGGCTTCCTGCACACCATCCAGCAGGTGGCCAACCAGATGCTCACCCTGGTCAACGACCTGCTGGACGTGGCCGCCATCGAAAGCGGCCACTTCGATATGGTGCCGCAGGAACACAACCTCTCCCGCCTGGCTGCGGAACGGGCCGAACTGATCGGCTTCGCCGCCCGGGAGAAGGGCATCTCCCTGATGGTGGAGATGGGTCAGGTGCCCGATTCGCGCTTCGACCCGGACCGCATGGCCCAGGTGCTGGACAACCTGTTGAGCAACGCCGTCAAGTTCTCCCGACCCGGCACCCGCGTGTTGCTGCGCACCCTGGCCTTGGCGGAACACCTCGCCGTGGAGGTCGACGATCAGGGCCCCGGTCTCTCCGCCGACGACCTGGGACGCCTCTTCGGCACCTTCCAGAGACTCAGCGCCCGACCCACCGGCAACGAACGCTCCACCGGACTGGGTCTGTCCATTTGCAAAAAGATCGTCGAGGCCCACGGCGGCGCCATCCGCGTGGACAGCGAAGTCGGCAGGGGAAGCCGCTTTACGGTCTCCCTGCCGCGCCACCCCCCCGAACCCTGACAAGGAGATTCCCATGACCGATACCACCCGCCCCCGCCTCCTTCTGGTGGATGACGACGAGTCCCTGCGGCAGCTCTTCGCCACCGTTCTGGATGCCAGCGGTTTCGAGGTGGTCGCCCAGGCCGGAGACGGCCGGAGCGGCGTGCAACTGTTCACCGCCCACAGCCCCGACATGGTCCTGCTCGATATCGAAATGCCGGTCATGAACGGCATTCAGGCCCTGAAAACCATGATGAAAAACAATCCGAAAGCGGTGGTTGTCATGTTAACCTCCATCCAGAGCGTCGGCGTCTGGGACGATTGCCTCCTGGCCGGTGCCACGGGTTACATCCGCAAAGACACCCCCCTGATGGAGATCCCCTCGCAACTGATGAAGCTCTGGAAAGGCACCCGCTGACCCCTCCCCGCAGCCCCGTCCGCCGCCGGTGATCCCGTCACCGGCGGCGGGGAGCCCCCCCGAAATCCATTCCGTAGCGGGTGGAACCTACGGCCTCACGCAGAAAAAAGTCATTACAAGATCGAACCCCTCCCACTCCTTCCCTGGCATGTTACCCTGTTTGTCCGTTATCCTCTCACGCTGGTCATGCTCACAAGATCCACCCGAAAACGGAACAAGGGAACCGGCTATGTCTCATCATCGTGCGGCCATACTGCTGTGGAGTCTTCTGCTGACCACTTTTCCCGGAATACCGCTCTTCGCCGACATCTATTACTGCGAAGAGAACGGCGCCACGGTGGCCCGCAACCATCCCTGCAAAAACAGCGAAAAAATTCTGGAGAAAAAAGCCACCGCCAGTTCGCCTCGTTTCACCCCGCCCCCGAACCTCACGCCCCCGGAGGCCCCATCCGGGATGCCCGCCGCGCCCAAAATCCCCCGGAATGCCGATCAACTGCGCACCCTGATCATCGAACGGGGCTCCCTGACCAAAGAGGATGCGGAACTGCCCTACACCCTCGGGGTGTACTATCTGAACGGTCAGGGAGGCGTCAGGCCGGATATACGCGAGGCCCTGCGCTGGTTGACCACCGCCGGGAATCTGGGTCATACGGGAGCCCAGTTTCATCTGGGAACCATCTATCAGGAAGGCAAAGGCCTCCCCGCCGATCCTGTGGAAGCGGAGCGCTGGTATCATCGCGCCGCCGACCTGGGAGACCCGAAAGCCCAGAACAATCTGGGCCTGATCTATATGGCCGGAGCCGGAGTGCTGTCGGATTTCATCATCGCCCACATGTGGTTCAGCCTGGCCGCCCAAGGCGGTAACAGCAAAGGCGACAGCAACCGCAGTCTGATCACCCGCTACATGAATGCCGATCAGATCGCCCGCGCCCAGGATATGGCCAAAAACTGGAGACCGCGCACCCCGTGACAACGGGGTTCACCCCACACCGAGGATCCGAAATGAACGAGGGGAAAACCTCCTTCGATACCCTCTATCACCGCCTCTTTTCCCATTCGCGAATGGTGGCCGATCTGCTGCGCCACTTTCTGGATGCCGCTCTGCTGGCTGAACTCGACCTCGACGCCATGAGGCGGTTGAACACCAAATTCACCAGTCGGCAAGGTTTGCGCCGCCAGGGGGATCTGGTCTGGGAGATACCCACCCGCTCCGGCGGAGCCCTGTTTGTCCTTCTGCTCCTGGAGTTCCAGTCCAGCATCGACCCCTGGATGGCCCTGCGGGTCAACATCTACGCCGGACTGCTGCTGCAGGAACTGGTGGAGGCGCGCCGCATGAATCCCTCCGAAGGTCTGCCGCCGGTTTTGCCCATCGTGCTGTACAACGGCGAGCCGCGTTGGACTGCCGCCACCTCCCTGGCCGAACTGATCCGACTGCCCCGGCAATCCCCGTTGTGGCAATATCAACCCGATATGCGGTACCATGTCATCGATGAAGGGCGTATTCCGGAGGCGTTTCTGCGGGAGTGCCCCTCCTTGACCGCCATCTTCTTCCGCCTGCAGCACGCCGACCGGCCGGAAAGCCTGCTGCAGGCCGTAAAGGAGGTCACCAACTGGTTCGAGGTCCATCCCGAAGCGCCTCCCGTGAAACATCTGTTCCGGGAGCTGCTGATCGGCAGCCTGCACACCTTCAAGGGCATGGCAGACCCTTCTCCCGTGCCCGAAGACCTTCAGGAGGTCATGACCATGCTGGCGAGAAATCTTGAAAAATGGGTCAGCGAGTTCGAGCAGCGCACCTGGCAGTCGGGGCTGCTCGAAGGACAACAGAAAGGTCGACTGGAAGGTCGACTGGAAGGCCGACTGGAAGGTCGACTGGAGAGCCAACGCAACACCCTGCGCTCGCTGTTGCAGC
>JADGAQ010000123.1:0-4071 GCA_015231925.1 Magnetococcales bacterium | reverse complement strand
CCGATTCGGAGACACTGGGTGGCTGGACCGGCAAAGTCCTGGAGGCCGCGTCGCTGCAGGCCGTTTTTGAATAGTCGCATGGACTACTCGTCGATTTTCCAGGCGTTGCAAGAGGCCACACTCTTCGATCTTTACCGGTTGCGTCGCGGCATCGACACGCTGTTGCAGCACCCCGGGCGTCTGGAGGCGATCCGGCAACGCTTGCGTCCCGGCCAGCGCATCGCTTATTTCGACGGGCCGGAGAATCGGCTGGTCGAGGCGGTGGTCGAGGCGGTGCAACGCAATACCGTGGTGGTGCGCAACGTGGCCGACGGCAAAGGCTGGCGCATCCAACCCTACATGATCAATCTGGAGGGGGTGGCCTGCGACATCCACCCGCAGCCGGGGCAAACCCGTCTGGAGCGCAGCCATTTACAGGTGGGGGAGACGGTGGGTTTCCGGGACAAGAACCAACGGGAACACTACGGGCGGATTCAGCAGCTCAACCCCAAGACGGCCACCCTGCTGACCCGTGAGGGTCTGCGCTGGCGGGTGGGTTATGAATTGCTCTTCAAGGTGATGGAGAGCCAGGGTCGCGCCGAACCGGAGTGCGGCCTGCTGGAAGGAACCCTCACGGAAGAGACCATCCCGGAAGAGACCATCCCGGAATAAGTCCGGGTCACATGGCGTGACAGGTCTGGCACAGGGTGCTGTTGGTCTGGTTGTTGACCCGCAGGAACGAGGGGTTCAACTGGCCGCCGGCTTGCCGCACCCCGTGGGGATCGTGGCAGGAGGCGCACTCCACGCGAAAATCGTTTGATGTTTTGTAGTAGCGCACCTCGTTGGCATCGGCTCGGGAATCCCCGTCCAGGTCGTAGAAGGCCAACTTGTCGCCCTGCTGGCTGGGGGCGTTGAAATCCTGGCCGAAACGGGTGCTGGGCATGTTGATGCCCACGGGATGGTCGTTGCGCAGATCGGTGCCGATATTGAACGCGGTGAAGTCGGTGGCCACTTCGAAACCTCCCGGTCCGGAGTGGCAGACCATGCAGCCGTAGCTTTCGTTGGGTGAGGATTGGCCGATGGCGTAGTGTTTCAGCGAGCCCTTGCCCGCCCCGGTGGTGGTATCGCGCCAGGCGTCGAGAAAGGTCTCCTGATGGGAGGTTTTGGCATTGGCGTTGTAGTTGCCCGGACCGGGCATGTTGATGATGGAGTCGATGGCCACGGTGCCGTCGTGACAGGAGAGGCAGGTCAGCGAGGCCACGCCCGGCTGACTGACGGCAGCCGTCAGGCTGGGGGTGCCCATGGCATCGTAGGTTTGGTAGGTGTTGGACTTGAAGGTGCGGTTCCACAGGGGGGCTTTGATCTCGGTATTGGCCCCGTGCGGGGTGTGGCAGTAGACGCACACCTCTTCGTAGTTGTTGCGCACCGTACTCATGGCCGAGGTCACCCCGGCGGTGGACTGGGTCAGATTGTGGCGGGTGTTGGCGATGCCGTCCCGACCGGAAAAGTTGCTGGGATAGTCGGCGGCCCGGGCCGACGCCGACAGCAACGCCACCGCAAGCAGCAGCCCTTTCCCGATTCCGGGAAGGCGAATGACCCCTTGAATCGTCTGCATGATTCGCGCCCTGCCTGCCGATGCGGAAGTTGGGCCAGTTGTCCGACTGGCGGGATCCGGTTGTACCTTTTATAAAAGCAATCTGCGGACCAGGTCTTTACTTATATATTGTGCAATCACTTTCCGGCAGCCCGGCTCATGGCCTCCCGCCCCTGCTGTTCGGAGAGTTTGCGCAGCACGCTGATTTTGAGATGCACCTGGTCCACGACGTAGACACGATTGGTTTCATCGATGGCCACTCCGGAGGGGGAGGCGAAAGCGCCGGGTTTTTCCTCGGCGCGGCATTCGCCGATGGGCAGCAGCAGTTCGCCCTGAGGGGAGAAGACCTGGAGATTGCAGAAGGAGCCGTCGAGGACGTAGACCAGTCCTTCGGCATCGACGGCCAGGGCGCGGGGCCGGGCGAACTGGCCGAGGCTGCGACCGACACCGCCCCACTGTCGCAGAAAGAGGCCCTCGGAGGAGAAGGCCTGCACCCGGAAGTTGCCGGCGTCGAGAACGTAGATGACGCCGTCCCCGGCCACGGCCACGTCGGTGGGAATGAGCAATTGCCCCGCCTCGCGGCCCGCTCGGGCCAGGTCGCCGAGCAGACGGCCATCCGGGGCGAAGATCACCACCCGATGCACGCTGCTGCCCGGCGGGCCGTGGTCGGTGACGAAGATCCGCCCGTCCAGGGGGTGGACGGCGATGCCGGCGGGTTGAATCAGACCGGCCTCTTCGCCGACGAAACGCAGGAAGAGTCCCAGTTCGTCGTAGACCACCACCCGTTTCTTGCCGGCATCGACCACATAGACCCGTTTTTCGGCGTCGACGGCAATGCCGACTGGATGGGTCAAGGCCCCTTCGCGGCGCACGCCGAAGCGAAAATAGCGTCTGCGGGGCACATCGAAGACATGCACCAGGTGGGCCACGGAATCGGTGACGAAGAGGCGTCCCCCGCGGGCGGCCAGCCGGACCGGCTTGCTGAAGACGCGATCCGGTTCCTTGTCGACGCCGACCTCCTTGAGAAGACTCTTCTCCTCCTTGGCGTGTAAATCCTTCGGAGAGCGCAACACCGCCTCGAAGAGATAGCGCGGCTGTTCCGGCAGGGGGGGCCAGAAGAGATCGGCCTGATTGGCCACCTCGACCTGGCCGGCGCATGCGGAAAGCAATCCGAAGAGCAGCAGATGGAGGCGAAATTTTCCCATTTTTGACAACGGCTTCTCAAATACGGGAAGGAGGTGGGGTTGTCGGAGCGGATTTGGCGCGGAAGGGCGCACCGAAAACCGGAATGTGCATCGTTGGGGAGTGTTTCGCAAGCGGTGGGCCGTTTTCACTGCTGTTGTTCTTCGTGCTGGCGGGGAGGGAGGCCTTGCGGTATCATTTCACGGGGAGCCGGAGCGGAAACCCCAGGTGATTTTGCCTATCATCCCTTTTCGGGAGACGCGCCATGAGCAAACCGCATATCGATGCCTGTTCCTTCGGCAGTATCACCATCGACGGGGAAGTCTTCCGTCACGACGTGGTCATTCGTTGCGACGGTCGGGTGATCAAGCGCAAGAAGAAGCTTTCCAAGGAGATATACGGCACCAGTCACACCCTTTCGGATGTGGAGGCCCGTTTTTTGTTGGAGGATGCGGGGGAGCGGCTGATTCTGGGCAGTGGCGAATATGGGCAGGTCGAGCTTTCGCCCGAGGCGAGCGAGTTGTTCGCCCTGCATGGTTTGGAGGTGGTTTCAGCGCCCACGCCCCGGGCGTTGGCCCTATTCAATGCGGATCCGGGGCCTTGCAGCGCCCTATTTCACGTTACCTGCTGACAAAAGCCCATATACCCGTGAAGGATCCCGCGAAATTTGGCACAATCCGTTGCAGCCGAACCAGCCGGGGAAGGATTAACCGCCAAGGAGGGAGTCATGGAAGAAGACGGCCTGCACGAATCGCAATGGAGTCCTGCCGGAGAGCGGGGTTATCCGGGTCGCCGGGAGGTCCCGGAGGGCCACAATCCCGATCGGGAGGAGATTCTGCGGGAGGAGAAGCGTCAGGCGGCGTTGCGCCGTCGGCGCAAGCGGGGTTTGATGCGACTGGGCATGGGGGTGATCGCCGTCGGCATTCTGCTGGGGGCGGTTCGCCTGCTGACCCACAAGGATGAAGCGGGCAAGGTTGTTCCGCCGGTGGTGGAGACGGCGGGCAAGGGGGAGGAGCCGGCCCGGTTGCAGATGCAGGACAAGATCATCAAGGAGGCCGGTCCGCTTCGCCCCGATGCGGTTCGCCCCGAATCGATTCTCACGCCGCCTGCGGAAAGGAGTGGGGCGCCCACTCTGCCGGCGGTGGTGGAGGCCGGATCCGGGAAGCCGGCCCATGTTGCCGAGCCTCGGGAGGAGCCTGCCCCCAAGGGGGTGCCGGATGCGGCCATGGCTCAGGCCATGTTGCCGCCGCCGTTTCCGCCTGCCGCCGAGGGTAAACCCGCCGTAAACAAACCGGGTGCCAAGGAGGCGGCCAAAC
>JADGAQ010000122.1 GCA_015231925.1 Magnetococcales bacterium | reverse complement strand
CCCGCCGCCCCGTAACCCACCACCGTGGCCAGCCCCAGCACCACGGTATGCCCCAGAAACTTGCCCAGAATCACCTGCCCCTTGGTCACCGGATAGGTGAGCAGCAACAGCAGCGTGCCCCGCTCCATCTCCCCCACCAAGGCATCGTAGGAGAGCAGCAGGGCGATCAGCGGCAGCAGAAAGATGGTCAGACTGGCCAGGCTCACCACCACCACCGCCAGGGGTTTGGCCCCCAGCGCCCCGGTGGGGGTGCTGCCCAGAAAGGCCAGGCCGAAGGCCAATCCCGCCAGCAGCAGGGTGGCGCTGACGATCCAGCGGTTGCGCAAGGCGTCCTTGACCTCCTTGGCGGCGACAACCCACACGGGGTTCATGGCGACTCCTCCGCAGGCTGATGGCCGAAATGGAGATAGACATCGTCCAGAGTCGGCAGGTGGATCTCCACATCCAGCACCACCTCGCCCAACCGGGCCAGATGACGCAACACCGCCATCTTCTCCTCCACCCGGCACAGCACCTCCAGGGTCTGATCGTCCAGCGGCACCGGCGTCAAGCCGTCCAGATCCCGGACCACCTCCCCCGCCGACCGGTTGGTGGCCACCCGCATGCGCACCCGCAGATCGGCCTGACTGCGCAATTCGTCCAACGTGCCGAAGGCGGCCAGTTTGCCCTGTCGCAGAATGGCCACCTGATCGGTGCGGGCCTCCAGCTCCGTCAGCACATGGGAGGAGAGCAGAATGGTGGTGCCCTGGGTGCGCAACTCCTGAATGATGCGGAAGAACTCCTGCCGCAGAATGGGATCGAGCCCCGTGGTCGGTTCGTCGAGCAGCAGCAGGCGGGGTTGGCCCAACAGCGCCTGGGCCAGCCCCAGCCGCTGACGCATGCCCTTGGAATAGGTCTTCACCCGTCGCCCGGCGGCCTCGGAAAGCCCCACCCGCTCCAACAGCTCCGCGCACTGTGGCAAGGGACTGCCTTTGAGGCGGGCGTAATAGTGCAGGGTATCGGTTCCGCTCAGTTCGTCGTGGAAGATGACGTTCTCCGGCAGAAAGCCGATCTCCCGACGGAAGGCCAGCGGGGCCGTGGCCGGATCGAGGCCGAGGGTGCGCACCTGCCCCGCCGTGGGACGGGTCAACCCCAGCAGCAGCTTCATCAGGGTGGTTTTGCCCGCCCCGTTGTGGCCCAGCAGCGCCATGCAGGTTCCGGGAGCCACGGCGAAACTCAGCCCGGAGAGGGCTTCGTGTCGGGGATAGCGTTTGATCACCGCTTCAACGGACAAGGCAGGGTTCACCACTCACTCCGCAGGCTTCATCAAGGGCCAACTGTCCACCACGCCACCCGGATCGAGGGCCGGGAAGCGACTCTGGGCAAAACGCAGGGTCTCCATCACCGGACTCGACAGCAGCAGCTTGGCCAGAGGATATTGCCAGATCACCCGATCCACCAGGGTATTGGGCCGATAGGCCGTGTCGGCGAGACCGTCCCCGTTGAGATCGAAGGCCGGGTTGTCGCTCCAATAGTTGCCCCGCCCGTTCCGGGACCACTCGTAATGCACCATGCCGGTGTATTTGACCTGGGTGTGGTTGTTGACGAAGGCATTGTTGTAGAGGGTGTTCTTCTCCGACCCGCCGGTAAAGTGCAAACCGATCTCGCACCCCTCGAAGCGGTTGTCGTGCAGGCTGTTGTGGGTCGAGGTGTAGACGAAGCCGCACTTGTCGGCGGTGTTGCGAATGCGGTTCCAGGCCACTTCCGAGCGGTGGGAGGAGTGGAACATCAGGCCATGGTCCCGGTCGTTTTCGGAGGTGTTGCGCAACACCTTGAGGTCGGTGGAATACATGATGGCCAGCCCCACGGCGTTGCCCACGGAGTGGTTGTCCGTGACCTCGTTGCGGTTGGCGAACATGTAATGCACGGCGAAGCGCAGATTCTCGAAGCGGTTGCCGCGAATGGCGTTGCCGTGGGCGGTGTGGATGTAGAGCCCGTCCCGCCCCCCGACCACCCGGTTGTTCTCGAAGAGGGAGCCGGTGGAGTCCCAGATGTTGATGCCGTTGCCCCGGTCGTTGAGCCACAGATCGTTGCGGTTGGCGATGCGATTGCCCCGCACCACCACCCGTTTGGCCCCCTGGATGGAGATCCCGTAGAGGTTGTCGACCACGTCGCTGTTTTCGACCAACAGCCCTTCCGCCTCACGGGTGGCGAGGATGCCCGAATCGAGATCGGTCTCCACGATACCCGAGCCCCGGAAGGTCAAGCCGCGCACCACCACGCCGGGCGCGGCCACCGTCAGGGCGCTGCCCAGACCGCCGGCGTCCACCACGGCCCCGGCGGGGCCCTCCAGGGTCAGGGGTTTGTCCAGCCGCGCCGGGCCGTAGCGCCCCGGCGTCAGACGCAGTATCGCCCCCGGCGCGGCGGCGGCCACCGCCTGGGCCAGCGCCGTCGGCCCCGGAGCCAGCAACATCGGCTCCGAGGCCCACGCCCCCAGGGAAAAAGCGGTCAGGCCCCACAGCCCGACCGCCCAACCCTCCCGCCAAAACCGCATGCCGATCAGGCTTCCACCAGCATCCGACCCTGCATTTCCATGTGCAGGGCGTGGCAGAACCACTGGCAGTAATAGTACCAGACCCCGGCCCGATCCGCCTTGAAGGTCACGGAAGCGCTCGCCTGGGGACCGACCTCCATGCAGACGTTGTGGCCCACCACCGTCAGACCGTGGGTCAGATCAACCACATCGTCGATGTTGGTGACCACGATGGTCACCTCGTCGCCCTTCTTGATGGAAAACTCGGTCATGCTGAAGGTCGGGGCCTGGCTGTACATGTAGACCCGCACCTTGTTGCCGTCACGCACCACCTTGGAATCCTTGCCCAGGCTGACGCCGTCGGCCTTGGCCATGGCGTGCAGGTCGGCGAACATCGGATCGTCCATCTTGTAGACTTCCGCCGGATTGACCTTGGACTTGTGGACGATGATGGCATCGTGGGGTTCGGCGAAGGTGGGGCCGTCATGCACCAGCTTCATCTCGTCGCCGGAGATGTCGATCAACTGGTCGTTCTCGGGCTTCAGCGGGCCGACGTTGAGGAAGCGGTCCTTGGAGAACTTGCACAAGGCCACCAGCCACTTGCCGTCGGCATCCTTGGATTCGGCCATGGAGGCGTTGGTGTGGCCCACCTGGTAATGCACGTCGATCTTCTGCCGCACCGGATTGACCTTCTCGCCCTTGAACTGCTTGATGGCGTCCTCGATGTTCCACTTGACGATCTGGCTGTCGAGGAAGACGGAGGTGTAGGCGTTGCCGCGACCGTCGAAGGTGGTGTGCAGGGGGCCCAGACCGATCTCCGGATTGGCGATGATGACATCCTTTTCGGCGATCTTGCCGGCGAAGAGTTCATCCACCTTATCCCAGGAGATGACGTAAACCGTGGGGGAGAGCTTGCCGGAAACCACCACATGCTTGCCGTCGGGAGCGGCGTTGGCGTCGTGGGGGTTGTTGGCGATGGGGATGTAGCGGGTGAAGGCCGACTTGGCCGCCTTGCGCCCGTCCACCACGGGAACGCCGCCGATCATCTCCACCTTGCCGGCCTTGACGGCCTCTTCGATGGCTTTGATGTTGAAAATGACCACATGATCCGCCGGAGCGGCGGTCATCGCGGCGGTGTCGGTGCCCTCCTCCGAGTTGTAGCAGGTGGAGATGGCGTATTTGCCCTGATAATCGGCGTCGCAGTTGTCGAGGTTGCCGCTGATCTTGACCTGCCAGGCCATCTTCATGGTCTCGCCGTCCACGGCGGAGAAGATGCCGACATACTTGGTGGGATCGTTGATGTCGCGCCCGTCGTTGGGCAGGGGCACACGCATTTCACCGTTGGCGAAGACGTAACCGGTCTTGGGAAAACGCTGCAGCCGCAGGCCGTGGATGGCGTGGGCGTTGGGGATCTCCAGCACCTTGTCGGTCTTCATGATGTCGATGCGGATGCGGGCGATGCGGGTGTTCGACTTGTCGTTGATGTAGAGGTAACGACCGTCGTAGGAGCCGTTGGTGTAGGACATGCGGGGATGGTGGGTGTCCCCGTGATCGTAGGTGGTGCGGCCCGACTTCTTGAGGAACTCTTTGGTTTCGGGGGTCAGCCCTTCGGAGAGGATCTTGAGGCTCTCGTTGGTCAGGCCCCAACCCGTGGCGCTCTCCCGATTGAACACGGGGATGCGCATCAGCTCGCGCATGGAGGGGATGCCCAGAACGCGCACTTCGCCGGAGTGACCACCGCTCCAGAAGCCGTAGTATTCGTCGAGTTGCCCGGGAGGCACATCGGCCTTGCCGGAGGCGGAGGCCAGGCTTGCGGCGCCGGCGGCGGTCAGAGCGCCGGCTCCCGCCACCACACCGCGTCCGCCCATACCGGCCAGTCCGCCGAGGGCGGCCACCTTGACGCTGGTTTCCAGCAGGTCGCGGCGGGTCAGGGGGCAAGCGGCTTTTTCCACGGATTTCTCTTCCTGGGACATCGTTCAGGCTCCTTATGAATACCGAATCGGTTATGTGAAATAACGACCAATCCGCGCCACGCCGGCGGGGTTCGGGGTGTGTGATTTCACACATCTTATGACACACTCTGAAAATCTTTACAAATAGAAAATTTTGAAAATCTTAAATTATCTATTTTATACATATACACATTATAAATAATTATTTGCATATAATTTTAGTAATGTTATATGTTAAACTAATAATATAGCTGATAAAAATCAACTTCAGCCATCAGGAGATGCCCTCTATTTTCCTCAGGCCTGATTTGTTATAGCCTCTGATTGAGCCTTTTTCTCTTTGCGATTACGTCTCATAATGAGTGTGGGGCAGACGTTCTCGTTGACGTAGTTGAATTGGCAACGCAGACAGTAGAGGCACTCGTTGGGGTGAATCTCCCCGTTCGGCTGAATGGCCTGCACAAGGCACTCCTCGCTGCAGTTGCTGCACAAGTCACCGCACTGACGCCGACGCTTCAGCCAGGCGAAGATGCGCACCCGCCCCGGAATGGCCAGCGCCGCACCCAACGGACAGAGGTAACGACAGAAAACCCGCTCCACGAAGAGCCCCGCCCCCAGAATGGCCAGGGCATACACCACGTAGTACCACTCCCGATCGAAGCGCAGCAGCACCACGGTCTTGAAGGGTTCGATTTCCGCCAGGCGTTCGGCGGTGGCCACCGAGGAGAGGGAGACCCCCAGCAGTGCCATGAACAGAACGTACTTGATGGCCCACAACCGTTCGTGCCAGGCGAAGGGCACCCGCCACTGGGGAACGCCGAAACGGCGCGCCACCCAGTTGCTCAGTTCGTGCAGCGCTCCGAAAGGACAAAGCCAGCCGCAAAAAGCCCCCCTGCCCCAAAAAATCAGCGAGATGGCCGTGGCGCACCACAGAATGAAAATCAACGGCTCCAGCAGGAAAAATTCCCAGCGAAAACCGCTCATCAAGGAGTGAACGAAGGTGAAAACGTTGACCACCGACAACTGGGCCTGGGCATAGCCGCCGATCCAGACCAGCGAAAAGAGCAGGAAGAGCCGCCGCAGCCGTTCGGTCTGTACCGGATGCCGCACCAGCAGCTCCTGAAAGAAGAAGACCAGGGTCAACACCGCCAGGGAGACGCATAGCACCACCACATCCCCCATGCGTCCAGCCCAGATGCGCTCCCACAAAGGGGTTTCGCCGGGAGTCGGGGCCTCCGCCGCAGCGGGGGTCGCCACGGGGGCGGGCCGGCTCAGAAAGCGTTCCGGCAGGCGATAGTCCAGGTGGAAGCTGGTGAAGGCCTTTTCGATGGGACCGACGGGACGATGGGTCAAGAGTTCCAGGGTCCAGGGCCGCGTCACCTCGAAGGAGCCGCCGACGGGGAACTTGTAGAGGCCGATTTCGGTGAATTCCGGCATTCCCGGCGCCAGAGAGGCCATGCGACGGTATTGCTGGTCGCGGAACAGGATGCTGGCCCCGTCCTGATTGATCTTGAAACGGTCGAAGATGGCCCCCCGCACGAAACCGCTGCCCCGGAAGGAGTAGTCGCCGTTGCCCATCAGCAGCAGCGCCTGCTGGCCGGGAGCCAGCCAGTTCTTCAGGTTGGCGTATTCCGCCTCGCCCAGCAGGTTGCGCCCGATCGTCTCGGGCGTCACCACCGCGGCGTAAAGATCGATGAACAGCTCCTCCGCCGGATAGGCCTTGACGTAGGGCTCGCCGCTGCCGATGCCCATTTTGGTGAAGGCGGCGTTGACCTCCCCGTGGCTCAGGTGCAGACGGCGCACGCTGCCCTCCCCGATGAGGCCGATCCAGTCCGTGGCCTGAAAGGGGGGATCCAGCAGGGTGGCCGGGGGTTCGACGGGAGTGCTGCCGCTCTGAAACAGCTTCAGGGCCACCCGGCGCAGGCTGTCGTTGATCACGATGGCCGTCACCGTGGCGCCGCTGATGGCGTCCACCGTGGCCTTGTGAACCTCCTTCTGCTCGGCGATCGGGTTGCGTCCCGCGAATCGTGCCACGAAATCGAACAGCTTCTGCTCGGGAATGCCCACCAGCAGAATGGGTTCGGCATGTTTCAGCACCTTGGCCCCGGTGATGAGGCCCTGGTTGTCGATACCCGCCAGAATCTCGATGGGCTTGCCGGAGTAACCGATGTCGCTGGCCACGAAGACCCAGCCCACCGCCTCCCCGTTCCTGAAGGCCCTGGCGCGTGGCGGAGTGCCGCTCAGGGCCTCGAACCGATCCGCCCCCGGATAGACCTCCGCCGGCGCCACCGCCTGATCATAGGCGCCGAACTCCCGCGCCTGCGCAGGCAACGCCAGATGACACAGCACCATCACCACCCAAATCCACCGCATCCTGCTCATTCCGCTCTCCGCAACCCCTCGCACCCCTCCCTGCCGGGCAGCGTTCGGGGAAATAGTCCTGCTATATTTTGTAGTTTAGAAAAAAATTGGACAGACGGAGTTGATCTGAGTCAATTTATCGGGGTTATTCCACACGAAGAACGCAGCCCCCATGACGTTCGGTGCGGCAACTCCCTCCGGAGAGAAGCCGCCCCACCCGGTCAAGGCCTCCCTTGCCCAAGAAAAACACACATGAAGATAAAATCTATAATAAATTCGCCGCCTAGCCCGTTCGGGCTATTTACCTCTTGAAGAAGATTCGGATACCGTGTTAGACTAGTTTATATTTCAGAATATAATAATAAAGATGATTGACGCTCCCAATCCGCCCCTCGAAACCCGGACACTGGAGATCGAATGGCTCACCACTACTCCCTGATCAGACGTTCCATCGGCATCAAATTGCTGCTGGTGGCGGGCATCGCCGGAACATCGAGCCTTGTGGGCATGGGCGCGGTGGCCCTGCAGCGCATGCAGACCAGTTTGCTGGAGCAGAACGACCGCAACATCCAGCAACTCACCGAAAGCGCCACGCGCGGACTGGAAACCATCATGCTGGGGGGCTACTCCGACATCGCCCGCAAGTATGCCGACAGCCTCAAGGACATCCGGGGGGTGGAGGGTTTCCGCATATTGCGTCTGGATGAGAAGGAGGCCTTTCAGGAGGGCAGCGCCCCTCAGGGGGAGAGTGCCTTTGTCGGCTTCAACCACTTCGACCCCGAGTCCGTCAGCCCCGAGTTCGCCCAGGCGGTCCGGGAGAAGCGGGTGGTCTCCACTCTGGTCAAAGGAACCGACGGCGTCACCCGCGCGGAGTATCGGGTGCCCCTGCTCAACAAGGAGGCGTGTCACGCCTGCCACGGACCGGATCACGCCGTGCGGGGCATGTTGCACCTCACCCTCTCCCTGGCGGAATCGGAAGCGCGCATTCGTCAAACCCAATGGGAGCTGGCTACGACGCTGCTGGTTTCGATCGGTCTGTTTCTGGTGTTGTTATGGGAGATTCTGCGTCGTCAGGTGACCCGCCCCCTGGCGCGCATGCAGGGGGTTATCGGCATCATCGCCGGGGGAGACCTGCGGTCCCGACTGCACTTCGACGAGAAGGAGCAGGACGAAATCGCCCGCATCGGTCGGGACGTCAACATCATGGCCGACAACCTTACCGCAACCATTCAGACCGTGCGTTTACAGGCTCAGGTTCTCTCCGAGGGCATGGGGGAATTCGCCCGGGTCCGGGAAGAGCTGGAGCAGGGCACCGGCAGCACCTCCTCGGTTTCGGAGGAGGTCGCCCGCTTCATGCAGACCATCATCCGGGGCATCTGGGAGAGTGTGGAGCGTTCCAAATCCACCGAAAAGGTGGCCCGGCAGGCGGCGGAAAGCGCCATCGAGGGGGGGCAAACCGTGCGTCAGGCCATCGACGCCATGACGGAGGTGGGCAAAAAGACCGGCGTCATTCAGGAGATTGCCCGGCAGACCAACCTGTTGGCCCTCAACGCCGCCATCGAGGCAGCCAGGGCGGGTGAGTCGGGCAAAGGCTTCGCGGTGGTGGCCGGGGAGGTGCGCAAGCTGGCGGAACGCAGCCGCAACGCCGCCGAAGAGATCGGACGCATCATGAATTCAACCGTGGAAACCGCCAGACAGGCCGGCAGCGTACTCGACGAACTGGTCCCGCAAATCACCCGCACCGCCGAGGAGGTACGGCGCATCGACCAGCTCTCCGGCAGCCAGAACGAGAGCGCCCAACGCATCTCCGAAGCGGTCAGCCGACTGGACGCGGTCATCCAAACCAGCGTGGTCACCTCGGGCCGGATCAGCGACATCGCCCACACCCTCCTGGAGGCTTCCGGGCAACTGGAGGAGTCCATCGCGGTGTTCAAGCTGGAGGGGGATGGAGAGTATGAGTGAATCCCCTGACTTCCTTAAAAGGGTTTACATCAAGGGTATTTTCTGATAACCTTCAAGTGGTTTTCATGGATATGAATCCAAAAGAAACACGACAATCTCAGCTTTATACATGCTTTCTTAACCACATGATCCCCACGGAGAAAGACTATGTCTATTAATCACGAAGAACGCGCATTCCGTGCATGGCCAATTTTAGTGGAATATGCAAGAAAAAACAAAACAATAACATATAAAGAACTTGCATCTGCACTCGATCTGCACCATCGCAGCATGCAATGGCTCCTAGATCTGATTCAAAATTTTTGTCTTGACAACAAACTACCTCCACTAACCATAATAGCTGTAAACAAAGAAACAGGCAAACCAGGAAACGGTTTTTCTGCATGGGATATTGCAGGCTTCAATGAAGGGAAAAAGCTAACCTTTGATTATGATTGGCTACAAATTAGCAACCCCTTTAATTGTACATCCGGCAATATAACAATTGACAATCTTGTCGAGGAACTGATTAAAACCCCAGAAAAATCAAAGGAGGTATATTCTCTCGCAAAACAAAGAGGTATAGAGCAAGCAGTTTTCAGAAAATCTTTACTAAAACTATATAAAAACAAATGCGCTTTTTGCGACCTCTCATTTGAAGCAGCCTTGGAGGCATCACACATCATTCCTTGGCCTAAAGCAACCAGGGAGCAAAAAATCCACCCCTCTAACGGAATATTGCTATGCTCAACACATCACCAGCTATTTGATAGACATATAATATCAATCGACGACTCATACAGACTGACCTACAGCGACCACAAAATGAAAAACGGATCATATTCTTCAGTCGATAAAATAATGACAGTTGACTTGCATGGAAAATACGCTAAAACCCCCTTAGATTCAAAACACAAGCCATCAAAAGAATACATCAACAAACGCAACTCGTCACGATAAACAGCCGGAATTCCAATCAGTTGACGAGTCAAAACTGGCCGAACTTCCGAAAGGGGAAACATCCGACTATCTCCGCTGGAAAACAAAGAAACGCCTGATTTTCAACCGCGACCAACTGCACGAGTGATCGCAGTTCAGGCTAGCTCATCAAACAGAGGCTGAGCTGAGGAGGAACCGCCCGAGCCACCCTGCCACCAGCTCGTTGTCCACGCCTTGCGCCAGGCTCTCCCGTGCCAACAGCACGGGGGAGCCGGGTTGGCGGCCCGTATGGGCCGGGATGATGGCTTCCATGTAGTCACGGGCGAATTCCGGGTGGCCCTGGACGCCGAGGGAATGGTCCCCTACCGCCAGCATGGCGCAAGGGCACTGCTCGCCCGAGGCGAGAATCTCCCCGCCCGGCGGCAGGACCACCACCTGGTCCTGATGGCTGTGATGCAGCCGCACCGTCTGCTGAAACGGCTGCATCCAGTCCGCCCTACGCTGCAGGTGAACGGACCGGACCCCGAGTCGCAGCCCGCACCCCGCCCGTTCCACCCGCCCGCCCAGCGCCTGGGCCAGCAACTGATGGCCGAAGCAGATGCCCAGATAGGGTTTCCCGGCGGCATGCACCTCCCTGATGAATCCCATCAGCGGCGGCAGCCACGGCTCGTCATCGTAAACGGAGTTGTCCGATCCACACGCCAGCCAGGCATCGCAAACCCCGACACCGGCAGGCAAATGCCCCCGCTGCACCTCGAAAACCTCGAAGACCACTCCCGGCAAAACCGGCTCCAGCATGGCGCGGAACATGCCCAGATAGTCACCGAAGACTCCCTGTAACGCCACCGGCGGAAAACCCGTGCGCAGATAGCCGATACGCATGATCTCTTCTCCGCTTGATATTCAATGCAGACCCGAATTGCCTGGATATTTCCAGATGGAAACCGAGTGTATACCGTTCGGCTTTGCATTTCAGAGAGACAATTTTCCCGGAATATCCTTAGCCGGCTTCGTAAGTTCCAGAGAAAACAGGCAAAAGTCAAAGGACAGAACATTTCCTTTTTTTGATAGTTAAAGGATAACATATTGAAAGTAAAAGGAAAATGATCTACCGTCCCGTCGATTTCAACCACGCCAGCAGTTCGTCCTCCTCCGGGGGGCGTTTGTGCCGTTTGGCGTAGCGACGCACCCGCTCCAGCAATTGTTCGGTCTGCTCCTCCTCCAAAGCCACCCCCAAATGAGCGTAAACCCAGGCCAGCGCCTTGCGCCCCGAATGTTTGCCCAGCACCAGCCGATGGCATTGCCCCACCGTCTCCGGGTCGAGACCCTGATAATTCTGCGTCTCCTTGAGCAATCCGTCCACATGAATGCCCGATTCGTGACAAAACACCCCCCGCCCCACCAGACTCTTCTGCCGGGAGACCGGCTGACCGGAGGCCTTCTCCACCAGTCGCGACAACTCCGGCAGCGCCGCCAGATTGACCCCGCTCTCCTGATGATGGAAAAAACGCAGCCCCGTCGCCACCTCCTCCAACGGCGCGTTGCCCGCCCGTTCCCCCAAGCCGTTCACCGTGGTGTTGACGTGGCTGGCCCCGGCCCGCACCGCCGCCAGCGTGTTGGCCGTGGCCAGACCCAGATCGTCGTGAGCATGCATCTCCACCGCCAGATCACTGGCCGTCACCAGCCGTTTGATGCGCTCGTAAACACCGAAAGGCTCCAAAATACCCAGCGTGTCGGCAAAACGAAAACGGGTGGCCCCCGCCCTTTGCGCCTCCTCCATCACCCGCAACAGAAAATCCTCCTCCGCACGGGAGGCATCCTCCCCGCCCAAACTGACCTGAAAACCCATCTCCCGCGCCAACGGCACCAGTTGGCGAATCTGCCGCACCACCCACTCCCGGTCGCGGCCCAGCTTACCGACAATCTGCTGATCCGACACCGGAATGGAGAGGTCGAGCCGCTGCACCCCCAAACCCCGACAGGCCTCGATATCGCTCTTTCGCAGACGGCACCAGAGCAGCAGATCGGCTTTCAAGCCCAACGCCGCCACGGCGCGAATCTCCTCCCGCTCCTCCTCACCCATGGCGGGAATGCCGATCTCCATCTCCGGCACCCCGGCCCGGTCCAGGGCGCGGGCGATGGCCAGACGCTCCTCCAGGGTGAAAGCCACCCCGGCGCTCTGTTCGCCGTCCCGCAGCGTGGTGTCGTCGATGATGACCCGGGGAACCATTTCAGGCCGCCAGTTCAAGAGCCGCATGGCGGTGGCACTTCTTGGGACATACCCTGGAACAGGCCCCGCAGCCGATGCAATCCCCGGCGTCGGCGATGGACATCACCATGCGGGTGTCGTCGGAAAAACCGTCTTCCCAATCGGACTCTTCCTCTTCATCCCCGGTACCGGTGCGTTCCACCAGCTCCAGCACCTGCCGCGGGCAGACCTTGAAGCAGCGCCCGCAGCCGATGCAGCGGGTCTGGTTGATACCGACGAGAAACGCGGGGGTCCAGCTGCCGCCGTTGCGGGTGGAACCGGTCAGATGGGCCATGGGTACCTCCTGGTTATCTGGTCAGTTATACGGGGGTCCGGGGGGGATTATCCCCCCCGGCGGGGTTCGGGGCAGCGCCCCGAGGTTTGGCCTTGGCCTTTGGCGGGTCGAAGCCCAATGGTGAAATGCCCAAACCCGAACCGCTGAAATACTTTGTTAAACATTCGACCCGCCGGAGGGGGCCAGGGGAGGGACTCACCCTCCCCATCCTTTTTGGGGCGCGGTCAATCCAACCAGGTTTTCAATCGAAAGCCCTTCGTATCTATTCATGTATACAGGGGTTCGGGGGGGATTATCCCCCCCGACGGGTCCAGGGCAGCGCCCTGGGACTCTTCCTTTTGCTGTTGACGTTCAACC
>JADGAQ010000121.1 GCA_015231925.1 Magnetococcales bacterium | reverse complement strand
CGCACTGGTGCGGGCGGTGGTCAGGGTCTTGAAGACCTTCTCCCCCAGTTCGCGTTCGATACGGGCGGAAAGGCCGGAGGCCAGACGCTTCTGAATGCGTTCGAAGCCGAATTCGGTGCCGATGGCCACCAGAAAGCCGATCATCAGGGTGACCAGGGTGCCATCCATGCCGTGACCCATGTAATGGGAGAAGACCTGCATGGAATAGATGGTGGGAGCCAACGCCAGGACGTTGGCCAGGAAAGCGATGGCCAGAATCTGGAGGGTGACTCCGGGAAAACGGAAAACCTGCAATAAAAGCGAGAACATGGCAGCGCGTTCGCCTTGGCGCGAGGTCGGGAATCGGGAGATGGCGTGAGGAGAGATGCAAGAAACGCGCCTTCAAATGGATTCTTTTCTATTTGGGCGCAACCCGCTTCCACGATAAAATGGATTCTGTCCCTTCTGGCGGCTTCCCGTCTCCCGAAAAAATCCTTATCCTTGATTTATGGAGATTGAATGGGATGAGACCAAGCGACGGATCAACTTAGGCAAACATGGCATCGATTTTCGGGATGCCGAGGTGGTTTTGTCCGGTTTCACCGTCACCATTGAAGATACGGGGCCTTAGCCGGAGCAGCGATTTCTCTCTTTGGGCCTGTTACGCAGCCACGTCGTGGTGGTATCCCACACCGAACGAGGCACTCGAACCCGGATCATCTCTATGAGAAAGGCGGTAAAACATGAGCGGGAAGAGTTCTATCTCAGCTTCGGAAACAGACTGGAACGCTCTGGAAACCATGAGCGATGAGCAGATCGATACCAGCGACATTCCTCCCATCGCCCCGGCGCGTTTCGCCAATGCGGTGATACGTACCGGTCAGGAGACCGCTTTTCCCCAACACCAGGTAACCCTGCAGATCGACGCCGATGTCCTGGCTTGGTTCCAGGCTACGGGCCAGAGTTATCCACGCCGGATCAACACCATCCTTCGAGCTTACAAAGAGGCCCACTCTCACGGCTGAGTTGAAATGACCCGAATGAACGACCTTTCCACCATTAGCGGTTCGCAATGGGAGCAACACGCCAAACGTTTGCTCGGAATTAAATATGGTATTGACAACATTCAACCGATTTCATCGGAAACCCATGGTGACGGGGGCGTTGATATCCTCATCCGCAGTCAGGCCACGGTCTATCAATGTTACGCTGCCGAACATTCGATCAGCGCCAAAGATCTCCTCACCAAACAACAAAACAAGATTACAGAAGATATTGGTAAATTTATTACGAATATTAATACTATTAGTAAATTTTTTATAGGTTCGTCGACAAAAATAAGAAGGTGGATTTTATTTGTTCCGTTTTACAAAGATAAGAAGCTTGTTGCGCACGCTACGGAAAAAGCTGCCGAGGTGATGCGAGCAATTCCCGGAGAAGTCTCGGAAGACTTTGAAATTCTTGTAAATCAGTTAAGTGATTTTTCGGAGGAAAACAATCAGATTACGGAAGAACCAGTTCTTCCTGTTGCCACCCCCTGGGGAACCGCCCTCTGGAATAATACCCTGTGGCCGGAACACCCCGTCTCCCGACTGCAACGCCAGGTCAGCCAGTTTGGCGAATATTGCTACCACATCCTGACCACCTCCACGTTTGCTCCCGCCACCCCGAATCCCTGGAGGGACAATGAGTGGCCGATACGGGCCATCGAGAGGGTGGAAAGACTCAGCAAACAGACTGGGCGGTCCTGGTGTGATGCGGAGGTGGCGCTGCTGTTGCTGGCTCCGGTGTTGCGCCATACCGCTTTGGCGTTGGCGGAATCTGCCGCGTGGGTGAAAATCGCCCATCTGACCACCGATACCGCCGACGGGTTGCAGGAACCCGCCGAACGCGCCTTCGGCAAGCAGTTGGCCCGCAAGCCCCAACTGCAACGCAAACTGCAACGCCTCTCGGAGAGCAACCATACACGGGAAGCCGACTGGCTGCGTCATTGGCTTCTGCATCAGTCCTTGCTGCGGGAATCGCCCCTGTGGGACCTGAATTCCCCACTGCTGCCCCTAGAGTGGCAAGAACACGTTTGGAATCTTCTGGAGCAAATCGATCCGAAGAAGATTCTGTTTTCGCGGCAGGACAAGTCCTCGCCATTCCGTCTGGCCCGCAGCCTCTCCTTTACGGAGAGCAATCTGGAAGCGGAAACCGCCGAAAACAGTGGCATCCGACTGGACGAAGGCAACACCGTCAACCTCACCGATCTGGGCCACCTGCTGGCCCTGGCGGGGTGGCTGGCTCTCGACCCGCTTCTGCTGCCGGAGGTCATTGCGGATCATCTGGGTTTACGGGAGCCCATCGAACCTCAAAGCGTCGTTGACGAACTGCGGCGTCTGCAATGGGTGGACGGGGCATCTTGGGACATGCAGTTGCGGAATTGCCCCCACCCGGCTCTGGATTCCGCCCTGCGGGATGTGGTGGCCATTCTTGAGGCGTTGCGCCGCAAGATTGGCTGGGAAAATCTTCCCTCCTTTGGCGCCGCACGATTGCTTGCCAAGAAGCGCGATGGACAACCGACCTATCAGACGCCCCATCTGCGCTTCACCCTGGCCCAGGACGAAGTACGGGAGCTGCTCATGGGGGAGCAGCTTTACGGCGACCCCTCCCTGGCCATTCGGGAACTGTATCAAAATGCTTTGGATGCCTGCCGTTACACCGAAGTTCGACTCCTGGCCCGGCTTTATCAACGGGATGATCTTAAACGTCAAGGCTGGAGCGCCACAGCCGAAGGTCGCCGCCCCGGAAACGGAGCCGGGCTGATTGACGCCGGAGAGATGCCCACCGCCGAGGAGAAGGCCGCCATCAGGGAGCGTTTCGGCTGGGAGGGCAAGATCATCTTTCGAGAGGGGACGGATAACCGTGGCCCCTATATCGAATGCGAGGATAACGGCATCGGCATGGGCCTGACGGAACTGCGCACCTGCTTCGCCAAGGCCGGGCGGCGTTTTACCGAAACCGAAGAGTATATCGACGAGGCCGAAACCTGGAAGACCCTCGGCATCGGTCACTACCCCAACAGCCAGTTCGGCATCGGCGTCTTCAGCTACTTCATGCTTGCCGAGGAGATCGACATCCTGACCTGCCGCATGCCTCAGAAACTGGGTGGCTCCATACAACCAATCGACGTAACGATCTCTGGATCCGGCAGTCTGTTCCGGGTTTATCATTCGGATCAAGCAATCGACAACCCTCATGGATATGGCACCCGGATTCGGCTGTGGTTGAACCGGACGACTATGAAAGAATATTCTTGGAGCACTAGACAGATTCAAATTTCGGCAGCGTCGACATTAAAAATTTGGCTTTGGATTTCAGACTTTCATGTATTTGTAAAAAATGTAGAAGATAAGGTTCTTTTCTCTTGGAATCCAGGAGAATTAAGAGAAGACATAATTAAAAAACACCACCCAACAAACTTACCTGACCTTTGGTGGAGTCGATCTGGTAGGTTTCTGTCAGACGGCATAAGAACTGATTCACTTCATCCTTGTTTGGTTATCAATTTAAGAGGAAAGCAATATCCTAGATTAACAACAGACAGAAAGCAAGTTACTAATCCTGATACTAATTGGATCTTAAATAATATTAATATTAATGGATGGAAAACATTACCTCTATGGACTGATAATTCACTAAAGTTTTACCAAGAAGCGGCATCTCTTTTTCCTCTTGCTTTTGATAGATGGTGGAAGTTTATTCAACTCAACAACGCTTCATTCTCAATTGATCTTCCGGAGGAATTAATTATAAAAGGAAGAGATGATCCCTATCACATCAGACATGGAATCTTTCCAATTAATACAGAAGATAACTTTATTGCTGAAAACAAAAAGAAGATAATGCGAAAATTAAAGAAAGCGCCGAATCCGGAATGGCATTTTCAATACATAATGCATTCAGTTAATATAAAAAGCGCTCCTATACAATATGCTACACCACGACTAAGAACCTATTCGATTGTTCCACCAATAATTGGATATATATTTATTAATAATTTACACGATTCTATTTTTGAAAGGTCTAGGGAAATATCCACCCACTGCTTAATTAGACTTTCTTTTTCTCTAAATATTAATTTTAAGGATCTGTATAGCTACATTAATAGCTACAGAATCTATGGTTATTTATTTCCAGAACACTCACAAGATTCACTAAAAGATATTCCAATGCCGGATGAATCAGACATCACTTTGTTATCAAAGGATTTAGATGGGAGTGCTCCTTGGATAGAAGACGGCATTTCACTTCCTCACCTTGTACTGGGATCAGAAAAACTTCGCCTTCCACTCAAAGAAGTCTGGCAACGCCTGAAAAAATACGAACCCCTCGGAATCCAGGTCGCCGACCTCCCGGAGGAGGAAGCCTCTTGAAAGCGTAAACGCCCTGTCCCGGCTTGGCCCCTGAACAGCCCGATTGCCCCAGAGACTGGCGATTGGCCGTGCAACGGGAGGCGCGCCAAGTCTGATTTCAGGCGCAGCCGCCAAAGCGGCGTAGGAGGTTGTCTCCTGTGGTCGAGGAGGGGTTCAAGCGCCACGGGCGTGTACCCACTGAATCCGGCGGGGGTAAAATAGCACTCCAGTCTTGAATCGAATCCGTGGTAGGATGCCCATTCATGGAGATCTGGATATGACCACCCTCACCTTCGACACTCGTCAAGGAGTTGAAAGCTGTCGGATTCACCGAGGAGCTGGCTGAAGTTCAGGCCAGAACCCTTTCCGGCGTCTTCAAGACAAACCTGGAAGAACTGGCCACGCGGCGGGACCTCAAAGAGCTTGTATTGACGACCAAGCGTGAGATCGCTGTCGGTACCGAAAAAGTTCGCCGTGAAATTGCCGAGGCCAAGGACGAAACCATCAAGTAGATGTTCGGTGTCGCCGCCGGGCAGGCGGTGTTCATCGTCACCCTGCTCAAGCTGTTCAAATAGGGGGGTCCTGTTTTTCTGCCCGCCTGTTTAAGGATCAACCTTGGAAGTTGGGTTTTGACCATCGTTGCGGTGAGAAACGACGTTCCCTGGATTCCGGTGTCCAACAAATGAGCGAAACCGGAAACTGGCCAAGTACACCCACATCTCCCGTCTTGGGATAGGGTTGCCTCCAGGAAGCATTTACCTTGTCCTGAGAATGCAGAAAGAGTTATATAGAATGCTCATTAAATAATTTTAATAACCACAACCTGCCAACTTCAAATCAGCTCCGGAATTAACGACACCCCAGTCCCGGAACAGGAACGAGATGCCTCCTACCCTAGACATTGCCCTGGCCGAAGCCACCCGCATCCTCGTGGAAACGGCCAATCCGGAGCAGGTCATTCTCTTTGGCTCCCACGCCCGTGGTGAGGCCAGGGCCGATTCGGACCTGGATCTCCTGGTGGTGGAGTCCGAACCCTTCGGCGAGGAACGCAGTCGCTTCAAGGAGATGGTCCGACTGGAAAAAGCCATGGGTCGCCTGCCCGTGGCCACGGACATTCTGGTTTTCAGTCGGGAGGAGATGGAACGATACCGGAACGCCAGCCATCACATCGTATTCCGGGCTCTCCAGGAAGGGCGGATCCTCTATGAAAGATCTTGATTCGGCAACCTTACTGTTGACGATGGCACAAAAAGACCTTCAGGTCGCGCAAATCCTGCTTGCTTCCAACCAAAAGCTTGACGAATCCATTGGCTTTCACGCCCAACAAGCCGTCGAGAAAGCTTTGAAAGCCTGGCTGGCAATTCTTGAAAAAGAAGCTCCGCGAACCCATAACCTGCGCCTATTGATTCTCTTGCTGGAAGAAAATGGCGTCGATGTCGGCCATTTGTGGGATTTTGCCGAGCTCTCCCCATTTGCGATTCAGCTCCGATACGAAACCCTCGGTGACATGGAATCGGGAATGGATTTGAAAACAGTGTTGGATAAGGTTGAAGGTCTTATTCGTTACGTAAATTCACTAAAGTTAAGATAATAGACTGCATATGAACAGATTAAACATAACAACCCCATCCATAACCTGTCAAGAAGCTGCAATTAATATGCAGGATATTATCCCCTACCTTCGCGACAAACTGCCCACCCTACTGGCAATCTACGCCTTTGGCAGCCGGGTCTCGGGTACTGCCGGGCCGGAGAGCGATCTGGATCTGGCGGTGCTGGTGGAGGGCAAGACCGATGCGGTGACCCTGTGGCATCTGGCGGGGGCGCTGGCCGATATCGCCGGTTGCGCGGTGGATCTGCTCGATCTGCGCACCGCCTCCACAGTCATGCAATATCAAATCCTCACCACGGGGCGGCGACTTTGGGCCAAAGATCTTCAGGCAGAGCTGTTCGAATGTTTCATCCTCAGCGAAAAGACCGCCCTCGACGAGGCCCGCGCCCCCCTTCTGCAACGCATTCAACAGGAAGGAAGCGTTTATGGCCGATGATCTCCTGATCAACAAGTCCGCCACCATCGAACGTTGCGTGGCCCGAGCCAGGGAGGAGTACCACAGGGATCCACAAACCTTCGCCACGGACTTCACCCGCCAGGATGCCGCCATCCTCAACATCCAGCGCGCCTGCGAAGCGGCTCTCGACATGGGCCAGCACCTGATCCACCGGGAACGGCTCGGCGCTCCGCAAAGCGCGCGGCAGGTCTTCGACCTGCTGGCCGGAGCCGGTTGCATCGACCCGGAACTGGCCGTTCCGCTCAAAGACATGGTGGGCTTCCGCAATATCGCGGTACACGACTACCAAACCCTGCAACTACCCATCACCATCGCCATCATTACACAGCATCTGGATCAATTGCTGGACTTCGCCCAAATCCTCCTGCAACGGGAAGGACGGAGCGTGAACCAAAAGCCCTGACCAGCCGGTTCGTTCAGCATGGGATCAGCCATCCCTCAACGGATTCCGGATGGACAACACGCCATCGATCACGCTTCCGTGTTGCAAATCTTCGCTGAAAAGAGTGACACAGCCCGCCTCCAAGGCGGCGGCAACGATCAGACTGTCCCAATAACTGAAGGAGTGGTTCTCCCGCAAAAAGGAGGCCCGCAGATGGAGTTCCAACGTATCCCCGGCAACCTGACAAGAGAGATGAAGTTGCTTCATGGTCCGGCGTAACGCCTCCTCACCTATGACGGCCTTAACCCGGAGGATGCGACCCACCTCTCGAAGCACCTGCCCATTGATCACCGGCATTTGGGGCAATGTGAGCAACCACTGTCGAGCCAGGGCATGACGCGGGTCGCCCGAAGCCACCAAGGCATAGACCCACAGATTGGTGTCAACGAAGGCCCGGCCGGTCATAAATCTCTTCTCGTTTCATGGGCAGACCATCTCCCTGGGGAGGAAAAGATTCCGCAAGAAGCTCGGCCATGGGGACGACAGAGTCCTCTTTTGGCGAGTACGGAGCTTTTTCCTCATCAAAAAGAACGATCACCCGGCACTCGCCCCGGTGAGACGGCAGGCGATCACTCACCACATTTACCCGGTGATCGACGATTGAGGCCTTCAATTCGACCGTCGTCATGGCCATTCCTCCCACTTGGGTTGAGCAACGCGCCACGGTTTCCCCGAGACGGTCACATCCTTCCTTCTCCGATATTGCCCGACTCGAACGAACTTTTTCAACAGGCGGCTTTGCAAGGCCGGGTGCAAGATTCTACAATGGCCCCTTCGGATGGCTTTCGTTCCAAGGAAGGATTACCGTGTCCCAGCCCTCATCGCTTCCCGACCTGGCCCTGTTTCAGGAGGCCGCGGGCGCCGTATTGGCCGACCCGTCGCGTCTTCTGCCCCCTTTGACCGGGGTCAGCATCGACACCCGCACCCTCAAACCCGGCGATCTCTTCGTGGCCCTGCCCGGTGATCGCTTCGACGGCCATACCTTCATCGCCAAGGCCATCGAGCTGGGTTGCGCCGGGCTGCTGGTGCAACACCTCCCCGATCCCCTGCCGGAGGTGCCCGTCCTTCAGGTGGCCGATACCCTGGAGGCCATGACCCGCGTGGCCGCCGCCTGGCGGTTGCGGGTCAATCCCAAGGTCATCGCCATCACCGGGTCCGCTGGCAAAACCTCCGTCAAGGAGCGGGTGGCCGCCATCCTCTCCCGCGAGTTCCGGGTTCACGCCACCGTCGGCAATCTGAACAACCATATCGGCCTGCCGTTGACCCTGCTGCGCATGCCCTCCTCCACCCAAATCCTGGTGGCGGAACTGGGCATGAGCGCACCCGGCGAAATCGCCCATCTGGCGGCCATCGTCAAACCCGACATCGGCGTCATCACCAGCATCCATCCGGCCCATCTGGGCAGTTTCGCCTCCCTGGAGGGCATCGCCCGAGCCAAGGCGGAACTGCTGCCCGCCCTGGGCAAAACGGGTTACGCCGTGCTGCCCGCCGGCGGCAACTACGCCGAACTGCTCGCCGCCCTGGCCGAAGGCCCCGCCTTCACCTTCGGGGACCATCCCCAGGCCTTCGCCCGACTGCTCTCCCGCAGCATCGACGGTCTGAACCAGAGTCTCACGGCCCGCATCGGTAACCACGAATTCCACCTGGAGCTTTCCGGTTGCGGCGAACACCACGCCCTCAACGCCCTGGCCGCCGCCACCACCGCCGAACTCGCCGGCGCCTCCCCCGAGGCCATCGTGCAAGGCCTCTCCGCCTGCCGATTGCCCCCCGGTCGCGGCGGCATCCGTCAGGGCCCCAACGGCTGGATCGTCATCGATGACACCTACAACGCCAATCCCGGCTCCGTCAAAGCCGCCATCGTCGCCCTGGGCAATCTGCCCAACCGCAAGGTGGCCATCCTCGGCGACATGCTGGAACTCGGAGAGCTTTCCGCCGAACTCCACACCTCGCTCCTGGAACCCCTCTTGCATAACGACATCACACTGCTGATCACCACCGGGAAGGCGATGCAGGCACTCCACGAAGCCGCCGGGAGGGTGGCCCACATGGAAAGCCTGCACCGGGACAATCCCGAAGAACTCATCGGCCTCGTCGCCCCCCTCCTGCACCCGGATGACGCCATCCTGGTCAAGGGATCCCGGGGCATGCGCATGGAACGCATCGTCAGCCATCTGACCTCGCCACAAGGATGACACCGGCATGTTCTACAATCTGCTTTATCCCTTAAGCAGCCACTGGAACGCTCTCAACCTGTTCCAGTACATCACCTTCCGCACCATCGGGGCCACCCTGACGGCGCTGCTGCTCTCCTTCCTCCTCGGTCCGAAGCTGATTCGCACCCTGCAGGTACTCCAGGGCAAGGGGGGCGGGCAGCCCATTCGCGACGACGGGCCGCAACGCCACCTTCTGGAGAAAAAGGGCACCCCCACCATGGGCGGCACCCTCATCATCCTCTGCATCGCCGGGCCGGTGCTGCTCTGGGCCGACCTGACCAACGTCTACATCTGGGTCGTGCTGCTGACCACCCTCTGTTTCGGCCTCATCGGTTTCTGGGACGACGCCGTCAAACTGATCAAACGCAACAGCAAAGGCGTTCCCGGTCGCACCCGCTTCCTGCTGCAAACCGGCATCTCCCTGATCGTGGCCTATGTGCTGCTGCACTACTACCCCGGTCACCGAAACCCCATGGGCATTCTGAGTTTTCCCTTCTTCAAATACATCTATCTGAATCTGGGCTGGTTTTACTATCCCTTCGTGATCCTCGTGGTGGTGGGCACCAGCAACGCGGTCAACCTCACCGACGGCCTCGACGGGCTGGCCATCGGCCCGGCCATGCTTACCGCCGCCTCCTTCGCCGTCATCGCCTACATGACCGGCCATGTCCACTTCGCCAACTACCTGGGCATTCGCTACGTGGCCGGAGCCGGTGAACTCACGGTCTTCTGCGGCGCCATGGTGGGCGCGGCGCTGGGCTTTCTCTGGTTCAACACCTATCCCGCCCAGGTCTTCATGGGCGACGTGGGCGCCCTGGCTCTGGGCGCCGCCCTGGGCTGCATCGGCCTCATCACCCAGCACGAAATCGTGTTGATGGTCGTCGGCGGCATCTTCGTCATCGAGACCCTCTCGGTCATCGTGCAGGTCGCCTCCTTCAAACTGGTGGGCAAACGGGTCTTCCGCATGGCCCCCATCCATCACCATTTCGAACTCAAAGGCTGGGCCGAGCCGAAAATCATCGTGCGCTTCTGGATCATCTCCATCATCCTGGCGCTGGTTGGCCTCTCCACCCTGAAGATCCGCTAAAGGCCGGGACCATGACGCTCACCAAGGCTCCTATCGCCTCCCCCATGGGCATCATCGGCATGGGACGCTCCGGAAAAGCCGCCGCCCGCCTGCTGGCCAGCCGGGGCGTGGCCGTGCTGGCTTTCGAGGAGAAGCCCTCCCCGGAGCTGAAAGGCATCGGCGCCCTGCCCATGCAGGTCACGCTTCTGCCCCCCAATGTTCCCCCCGAGGCGATGACCGGTTGTCAGCAGGTGTTGCTCTCCCCCGGCGTGCCCCGCAGCCATGCCCTGGTGCAGGAGCTTCTGGCCGCCGGGGTTCCCGTTTACAACGATATCGAGCTGTTGCACCGCATCAGCCGCATCGAAACGCCTTCCTGCCGTTTTATCGGCATCACCGGCTCCAACGGCAAGTCCACCGTGACCACCCTGGTGGGTCTCATGCTGGCCCAAAGCGGACTCAACGCCCCCACCGGCGGCAATCTGGGCGAACCCGCCTGCGCCCTGGCAACCCCGGAGGCTCAGGCCTACGTTCTCGAACTCTCCTCCTTCCAGTTGGAATCGACCCACCTGTTCCGGGCGGAGGTGGCCTGTCTGCTCAACATCTCCCCGGACCACATGGACCGCTATCCCGATTGCGACAGCTACGCCAAGGCCAAGATGCGGTTGTTCGACAACCAGCAGGAGGGGGATTGCGCCGTCATCAACGCCGATGACACCCCCAGCCGGCCCTGGCTGCCTGCGGATTTCGCCGCGCGGGGCGTGCGGGTGGTGCCCTTTTCCATCAGGGAGCTGCCTCCCGGCGGCATCGGCTTCCTCGAAGACGGCCTTTGGGACGGACGCGGCGCAACGCCCCGATGCCTGATGGAGACCCGCCAACTGCTCATCGCCGGCCGCTTCAACCGGGCCAACGCCGCCGCTGCGGCAGCCGTCGCGCTGCAAGCCGGGGCCTCCGAAGAAGCCGTCGTGGCGGTGCTGACCACCTTCCGGGGTCTGCCCCACCGCATGGAAACGGTGCGGGAACTCGATGGCGTGCTTTACATCAACGACTCCAAAGGCACCAACGTCGGCGCGGTGCTGGAATCCCTGCAGGCCCTGCCCCGCCCCCTGATCTGGATCGCCGGGGGACGGGACAAACACAGCGATTTCACCCCCCTGATCGAACCGGCGCGACGCCACGCCCGCTGCGCCATTCTCCTGGGCGAAGCCGCCGCCGACATGCAGACCGTTCTCGATGGCGCGCTGCCACTGCATCGGGTCGGCTCCCTTTCCGAGGCCATCACCCTGGCCAGACGACTGGCACAACCCGGCGATGCCGTGTTATTATCTCCCGCTTGCGCTTCGTTCGACATGTTCGCCAATTTCGAGGACCGCGGGGCGCGCTTCCGGGAGGCCGTGAATGCGCTTTAGGAAAGTACCCTGGATTCTGCGATTCGACTTTCCGCTGATGGCGGCCGCCATCACGCTGCTGCTCATCGGGCTGGTCATGGTCTATTCGGCCTCGACCCCCATGGCCCTGAAGAAGTTCGCCGATCCCAACCACTACGCCCTGCGCAACATCGTTTACGCCTCCCTGGGCATCTTCGCCATGTTCCTGGTCAGCATGGCCCCGATCAAGGTGATCCGCAAAGCCGGCGTCACCCTCTTCTGGATCTGCCTGTTGATGTTGCTGGTGGTATTGATTCCCGGTCTCGGATTGCGGGGAGGCGGCGCCCAGCGCTGGATCAACTTCGGGCTCTTCACCATTCAACCCACGGAGCCCTTCAAGGTGGCGCTGGTGCTGTTCACCGCCCATTTCCTGGCCATGGATCCCAGCCGCGCACTGCGCATCCGGGGCGGACTGCTGCCCCTTCTGCTGCTTTACGGTTTTGCCGCCATGCTCATGCTGCGGGAACCCGACTTCGGCTCCACGGTGATCTCCGGCGCCGTGTTGATGGGCATCATCTTCGTCGGTGGCATTCCCATCTCCTGGATCGCCGGGTTGTTGATGGCCGCCATTCCCGCCGCCGCCGCCGGGGTCATCATGGCCCCCTATCGTTTTGCACGGGTCACCTCCTTTCTCGATCCCTGGGACGATCCCCTCGACTCCGACTTCCAGTTGGCCCAATCCCTCATGGCCTTCGGCAACGGCGGCTTTCTGGGGCGCGGCTTGGGACAGGGGCAACAAAAACATCTCTATCTGCCGGAAGCCCATACCGACTTCATCCTGGCGGTCATCGCCGAGGAGATGGGTTTCATTCTGGTCGGACTGATCATTCTGCTTTTCGCCTTCATCGTCTGGCGGGCCTTCAAGATCGCCCAGCGCCATGAAGAGCCTTTCGCCCGACTGGCCTGTTCCGGGCTGGCCATGCTGCTGGGCTTTCAGACCGTGGCCAACATGGGGGTGGTCATGGGTCTGCTGCCGCCCAAGGGCCTGACCTTGCCGCTGATCAGCTACGGAGGCTCCTCGCTGATCATCACCATGTGTTCCATCGGCCTGTTGCTGGCCTTTTCCCGACATCCATACGATCAGGCCTAGGGAACGATATCATGTCATCCAGCCGGGAAAAGAACGGTCTGAGGCTG
>JADGAQ010000120.1 GCA_015231925.1 Magnetococcales bacterium | reverse complement strand
CTCGGGGCGCTGCCCCGAACCCCGCCGGGGGGGATAATCCCCCCCGGACCCCCGAATTTTCCAAAGGCATTTGCCTTCCCCTGGTGTCGGCTTTCCATCACCGTCAAAAGACCATGCGCCATTTCCTCATCGCCCTTGCCGCTCCCCTCCTCCTGGCTCTGCTTCCGGGGCTGTCGGCCTGTTCCCCCACCTCCACCGAGGAGGCTCCCCCCATCGCCTCGGCCAACCTCCTGCTCCAAGGTCACAAACTCTACGGTGAGGTCTTCCTCCATCCCCCCACCCTGGACCGATTGCACCGGCTGCTCACCGCCGGCAACTCCCTGGTGGCCATCTATCGCTTCCGGGTCTGGCGCAATCGCAAATGGATGCTGCCCGACCACCAGTTGGCGGATGTCACCATCCACCGGCGGGCCCAGCTCCACCTGATCACCGAGCGTTATGAAATCGGCACTCCCTCGGGTCCGATGTACTATACCAGCGATGCCCAGGAGGCCCTGGCCTTTCTGGGCAAACCCACTTTCGTCCCCCTGAACCTTAAAGACAACGGGGAACTGCGCCCCGTGGCCCCCCATCGCTCCCACGACCTGGAAGTGCGCTTCCGACTCGAACTGGAAGGCGTCTCCAAAGTCTTTCGCCTGCTGGACGAACTGGTCTACTTCTGGAAACCCGTGGACGCCATCTACCGCACCCATTACGACCGGCTATGAAGATAACCCTCCCCAACCGCCCCTGGACCCTGGGCCTGCTGGTCCTTTTCGTGGTGGTCATCACACTGGTGACCGGCCGCTCCCTGCACGGTCCCCTGCTGGAAGGCGGCGAATACAGCTTCGCCTTCCTGGTGCTGCTCTACGCCAACCTCTTTCTGGTCCTCATTCTGGGCTTTCTGGTCATTCGCAACCTCTCCCGCCTTTGGATGGACCGCAAGCGCAAACTGGCGGGCGCCATGTTGCGCACCCGCATGGTGCTGATGTTCGCCCTGCTCTCCCTGCTGCCCACCCTGATCATCTCCATCCTCTCCCTGGAGCTGCTCAACCGGGGGGTCGATTCCTGGTTTTCCGACCGCATCTCCCTGGCGCTGGAACAGTCATTGGAGGTGGCGCGCAGCTACTATCAGGAGAACCAGCGCTCCATTCGCCACGACGCGGAAGACCTGGTGCGCAACCGCACCATCACCGCCGCCCTGACCCTGCAGGGCGGTGAAGCCGCCACCGCCGCCCTGGAGGTGGAACGCAGCGCCCGCATGCTGGACGAAATCACCATTCTGCGGCAGGACGGCACCCGTCTGGCCAGCGCGGGGGATCTGCCCCAGGACGCCCTGCCCGACTTCTCCGCACTGGAGGCCGGGGGCTCGCGGGCCATGATGGTCACCAACGATACCGGCAATCGGGTGCGCGCTTACATCCGTCTGGGTGAGGGGGATCTCATTCTCACCACGGGCCGCTGGATCGACCGGCAGGTTCTGACCCGCATGGAGTCGATGGAAAACGCCTTCAAAAACTACCACCAGCTGCGCACCTCTCACGGCCTGCTGAAAAACAGCCACACCATCACCCTGGTGCTGATCACCCAATTGCTGCTGCTGGCGGCGGTCTGGTCCGGCTTCCGCATCGCCGACACCATCACCCTTCCGGTGGGCGAACTGGTGATGGCCACCCGCAAGGTGGCCTCCGGCGACCTCTCCGCCACCATGAAGGTGCGGGGAGACGACGAACTGGCCACCCTGATGGCGGCGTTCAACGCCATGACCCAGAGACTGGCGGAAAACCGGCAGGAGCTGGAAGCCACCAACGCCTTGCTGGAGGAGCGGCAACGCTTTCTGGCCGCCATCGTCAACAACATCTCCTCCGGGGTGATCGCGGTGGACGGTCAGGGGCTCATCACCCTGATCAACCGCGCCGCCGGGGAACTCCTGGGGCTTGATCCCCAACAGGGTCACGGTCAGGCCTGCCGCGACCTGTTGCCGCCCGAAATGATCGACCTGCTGCAGAATCTGCGACGTCTGGCCGCCTCGCAACGGGTTCTGGAGGTCGATCCCCTGAACGGGGTGCCGCTTTCCGCGCAGATTCCCCATCAGGGGCCCGACCGGCAGCGCACGCTGCTGGCGCGTATCGGCCTGCTGGGGGCCTCCCCCTCCGAGAATACCGGCTTCATCGCCACCTTCGACGATCTCACGGAGGTGGTCATGGCCCAGCGGGCCCACGCCTGGAGCGACGTGGCCCGACGCATCGCCCACGAAATCAAGAACCCCCTGACCCCCATTCAGCTCTGGGCGCAACGGCTGCGGCGCAAATACCTCGATAACGCCAAGGAGCCCCTGCCGGAACGCGAAGTCCTGGATCAGGGCACCACCGCCATCATCTCCCAGGTGGAAGCCCTGCGGCTGCTGGTCAACGAGTTCTCCAACTTCGCCCGCCTGCCCCGGCCCGACCGGCAGAAAGGGGATCTGCACCAGGCGCTGAAGGAGTGTCTGACCCTGCACGACACCGAACTGAAAGCCGTTTCCAGCGCCGCCGAATTCGACAGCCACGTCCCCCCCTTCCCCTTCGATGCCAGCCAGATCAAGCAGGTGGTGACCAATCTCCTCAGCAACGCGCTGGCCGCCATGAAGGAGAAGGAGGAGCAGGCCCTGCAGAGCGAAACCCCCTTCAAACCTCAGCTCGTGCTGTCCACCCACCTTTCCACCAACGGACAGTGGGTCAGCGTGCAGATCATGGACAACGGCCCCGGCATTCCCGCCGCCGACCGGGTGCGGGTCTTCGAACCCTATTTCACCACCAAGAAAAAAGGCACCGGATTGGGCCTGGCCATTGCCAAAAAAATCATCGAAGATCATGGTGGGGTGTTGCGCATGCGGGAATCCTCCTGGGGGGGAGTGAACGCCGAATTTCAACTACCCATCAAGGGACCGGCCAACAGCGGCGACACCACGGCGGATGAGACGGTCCCGCCACTTTAAACGCTTTTAGGGGATTCCCGGATGCAACACGCCATTCTCGTCGTGGATGACGAGGAAGCCATACGCACCAGTCTGCGGGGAATTCTGGAAGACGAGTCCTACCGGGTGGTGGAGGCCTCTTCCGGAACCGAAGCCCTGCAGCGGCTGATGGAAGAGGATCTGTCGGCGATTCTGCTCGACATCTGGATGGAAGGACTGGACGGCATCGAAACCCTGCGACGCATCAAGGCGCTGCCGGAAAAACCGGAGGAGCCGCGCCTGGCCCCCAACCGGGTGCCGGTGGTGATGATGTCCGGCCACGGCACCATCGATACGGCGGTCGCCGCCACCAAGATCGGGGCCTACGATTTTCTGGAAAAACCCCTCTCCCTGGACCGGGTGCTGCTGCTGATGGACCGGGCGGTGCGGGAGGCGGACCTGATCCGGGAAAACCTCACCCTGCGCGCCAGCCTGGAGGTGGAGCAACCCATGATCGGAACCACACCGATCATGCAGGCGCTGGAGCAGCAGATCAAACGGGTGGCCCCCACCAACGGCTGGGTGCTGATCACCGGGGAGAACGGCACCGGCAAGGAGGTGGCGGCGCGGCGCATTCACAAGCTGTCCGCCCGCTCCGCCGGTCCCTTCATTCCGGTCAACGCCGCCGCCATCCCCGAAAAGCTCATCGAGGCCGAACTCTTCGGCAGCGAGGAGTCCTCCGGCGGACGCAGCGAGGCACGCCGGGGGCGCTTCGAACTGAGCCATCAGGGCACCCTCTTTCTGGACGAAATCGGGGACATGTCCCTGAAAACCCAGTCGAAGATTCTGCGTATCCTCCAGGAGCAGCGTTTTGAACGGGTGGGAGGGCGTTCCCAGATTCAGGTGGACGTGCGTGTCATCGCCGCCTCCAACAAGAACCTGGAGGAGGAGATCGCCGAAGGCCGCTTTCGCGCCGACCTCTACTACCGGCTCAACGTCATTCCCCTGAGGGTGCCCCCGTTGCGGGATCGCAAGGAAGATATTCCCCCGCTGGTCAGCCACTTCCTGGGGCTGCATCGCGGCAACCAGCCCACCCGGGAGTTCTCGGAGGAGGCCATGGCCCTGCTGACCGGATACCACTGGCCGGGAAACGTGCGGGAGCTGAAAAACCTGGTGGAACGCCTGGTGATCATGGCCCCCAACCCGGTGATCCGCCCGGAGGATCTGCCCGACTTCGTGCGGGGAGGCCCCCTGCCCGTCGGTGACACCCCGTGGGAACTGCTGCTGCAAAGCGACTCCCTGCGAGAGGCGCGGGAGATCTTCGAACGGGAGTATCTCAAGGCGCAACTGGAACGTCACGCCGGCAACATCTCCCGCACGGCGGAGACCATTCGCATGGAACGCTCGGCGCTGCACCGCAAATTAAAGACCCTGGGTTTGGGATGAACCGTATTGGCGACTCAGCCCGTCTTATTCAGATATTTCGTGGAACTATTCAGATATACGGGGGTTCGGGGGGGGATTATCCCCCCCGACTTACTCCAGGGCAGCGCCCTGGGACTTTTCCTTTCGCCGTTGACCTGATGATGCCGCACCGTGCAGGGGTCTGAATGGTTGCAATTTCGTCGCGATACCGGCCAGGGCGCATCCCTGGTCCGGTTGCAGCAGAAATTTATGAATAAGACGGGCTCAGGGAGAGACCCCTCCGTTTGCCATCAGAAACGCCCTTAACCGCCCGTAATAGTATTCTGTATACGCTTGTTTTTTTGAGGGACTCACATGATCGTCCGAATCGCCCAGATCCTGCATCGGCATGCAGGCGGGCTCCTCCAGGACCGTCAAACCCAGCTGGCGGATCATCGCCGTGGCGGCCTGTAGAAAATCAGCGGAATTGTCGCATCGCACCCGGGTGGTGGGACCGTGGACATAGATGCAGGCAATGCCGGCCTCCCGGCAGAGCCGGGGAATCTCCTGGAGAAAGAGGATCTTCTCGGGATTGATCTGCGCGGGCGTCAGGGGATGATCGGCATGTTTGCGGAAGAAGCTTGCCGCATCGGTTCCGCCCTTCTGAACGATGTAATCGTTGTAAAGATAATCCTCCCCGGAGGCGACACCCTCTTTCGCCGTGGCGCGCTCCCAGAGACGCTGAATGACTTTAGTAATTGTTTGCGAGTTCAGAAAAAACCGCGTCACCTCCTCCGGAGGAAATCGGAACGGATTAAAGAAGAAATCGGTGGTCTGAAAATAGCCCAGATAGGAGAGCTTGCGGCTCATCATATCCACGGTGTGCAGCAACACCACCACCTTTGGTTCATGTCGGGCCAACACCTGCCGCAGCAGGTTCAGCGAACCGGCATAGCCGAAGGAGCCGGTCAGAGCCAGATTGAGGGTATCGCGCCCGGACAAGCGGGTGAAGTGGGCGGCGTCGATGGCGTTGCCCAGGGAGCTGTCGCCCAAAAAGACGATATCGACGCGCTGCGCCTGGCGGATTTTGTTTTTCTGGTAGTCCAGCAATACCTGAAACCCATAGTTGGCCATGCCCTGTTTGAAGCCGAGATAATAGGAGATGGCCACCGCCACACCGAGGAACAGGCCGATCGCCGCCCCCAGGGTGAGGAAGAAGCGACGTGCCTCAAAATTGGAAATAGATGAACTCGGAGATGTCATTCAACTTGACCAGGCAAACGGTGAACAAAAGCGCCATGAACACGGCGGTACTCCAGTCGAAGCGGCAGGTCCATCCCGGCCCCAGGGGGTCGATCTGCGTCGCGGGATAGCCGCCGGTCGGCAGTCCCGGACTTTCGCGACGCAACCACTCGAAGGTGTTGGGCAAAGCCCAGCAAACGGTGAGCAACAGCGGTATTTCAATATACAGCGTGTTTTTATGGATCAGGCCCGTCCCCTGGGCCACGATACCGAGGTTGGCGAACCAGGCCGCATTCCCGGCCAGCAGGGGCGCCAGAAAAGTGGGTAGCGACAGCCCTTCCAGGCCGATCATGGCGCGGTAGAAGGCCAGCACGCTCTGCAGGGAATCCGCCCGAAAGGGCACCCAGGCCAGGACCACGCTCAACAGGGTGACGATCCGCCCCAACACCCGTCGTGCGCTACTCCGGCTCGGCGGAAACAGGCGTTGCCACCCCTGATTAAGGCTGAGGAAGAGGCCGTGCAGCAGACCCCAGAGCAGGAAGGTCCAGCCCGCGCCGTGCCACAAACCACCCAGGATCATGGTCAACATCAGGTTGAGGTGATGACGCGCCGGGGAGCAACGACTTCCTCCCAGGGGAATATAGAGATAGTCCCGCAGAAAACGGGAGAGGGTGATGTGCCATCGGCGCCAGAAGTCGATGATGGAGTTGGCCTTGTAGGGTGAGGCGAAGTTGATGGGGAGTTTGATGCCGAACATCCAGCCCAAACCGACCGCCATATCCGAATATCCGGAAAAATCGAAGTAGATCTGAAAGGCGTAGCAAAAAGCGGCTCCCCAGGCATCGAAAAAACCGGGCTGATAGCCCGTGGCCACCGCGGCGAAGATGGGGGTGGAACGCAGAGCGATGGTGTCGGCGATAACCACTTTCTTGAAGAGCCCGATGATGAAGATCACCGATCCGATCGCCAGATGGCGCCAGGTATCCCCCCTGTCGGCACGGGCGGCGAACTGGGGCATGACCTCCTGGTGATGCACGATGGGACCGGCGATCAACTGGGGAAAGAAGGTGACGAACAGGGCGTAGTGCATGAAATCCAGGGCGATCGCCTTGCGGCGGCAGGCATCGACCAGAAAGGAGAGCTGCTGAAAGGTGAAAAAAGAGAGCCCGATGGGGAGGATGATCTTTCCGGGATCGATCGGCGCCTCAAGAAAAATATTAATATTTTCAACCAGGAAGTTAGTATATTTATAATAGATCAACGGAATGATATTAAGACATATACCAGCAGCCAGGAACAGTTTTTGTTTGTTCCCCTCCAGCCTCACCAGCACCGTGCCGATGGCGAAGTTGACCCCGATGGACATCAAGATCAACAGGAGATAACGGGGCTCCCAATAGCTGTAAAAAACCAACGAGGCCGCCGTCAGAAAATACAAGGCGATGCGACTGCCGATGAAACGGCTGCAAAACTGATAGACAATCCAGGTAACCGGGAGAAAGAACATAATGAAGGTGAAGGAGTTGAACAGCATGGCTCACAACCGCAACACGGGTCAGGGAGAGGGAAAGGCTGGGGCGTGTTGGCATTTGCCAGATTTTGGTTCCTGGCAAGACACAAGACGGTGAGGAAGCGGAGTGTAGTCCTCTACAGGAGCGTTCCGAACCGGATTGCAACGCCGCCAGGGGCCAAAAGATGGTGAATGTCAACACGCCCTGGGATCCCGGCCTTCCGAAAAGCCGGAACAGTACCCCCGAGAAGCGTTGCATTCCGTTTCAGGCCCCGAAATAATAGCCGGGTTCGGTCTCTGGCCGCAACGGCAATTTCGATGGTATGGGCAGGTGACAAAAGGCTTGCCGACAACCCGAATCCATTGCAAAACGGTGAAGTGCCGGGTCAGGACGCTGCGAGGCTTCGCTGTAATGCCATCGACTCGGGATGATCCCCCCCTTTCAGGATGACCCATGTACAGAACAGTGGAAAACGGACGCCTGGCATGGTTCCATGAAGAGGCCCAAGACACCTTCTGGGACGACCATTGGCAGAAAAACTGGGGCCACGACCTGTTCCGGGAGGCCGAGAGCGGAAATCTCGGGGAGTACGAAGAGACCTTTTGCACCTATTTGCCCGCCACAGGCCCTATCCTGGAAGCGGGTTGCGGCACCGGCGTTTATGTGCTGGCCTTGCGGCAACGCGGTTACGACGTGGAAGGCGTCGATAATGCCGCAAAAACCGTACAACGGGTTCGAGAACTCCGCCCGGACCTGCCGGTGCATCCGGGCGACGTCACCGCCCTACCCTGCCCGGACGGCCATTACGCCGGCTATATCTCCCTGGGGGTGGCGGAACACTTCCGCGAAGGACCGGAAGCCGTTCTGCAGGAGGCGTGGCGGGTGTTGGCTCCGGGGGGAATCGCCATTGTCACCGTCCCCTGGTACAATGCCCTGCGGCGTTTCAAAGCCCGCCTCGGGCTGTTCCACCCCGCGGGCAGCGAAGGGCAACGCCCTTTCTACCAATACGCCTTTCATGAACAGGTCATGGTTGAGACCCTGGAACGCCTGGGATTTCGCCTGCTGCACCTGGACGGCTACAGCCCCCTGAAAGGATTGCGCGACGAACTACCCTTCATCAAAAGCGTGCTGCGCCTGCCGAAACTCGGCCCGGCCCTGCACTGGCGTCTGGTGGCCTACCTGCAACGCAACGGAACACGCGCGCCGTTTTGTCACATGTTGCGCCTCGTGGTGCAAAAGCCCCCGAAATGAGTGGTTGCCCCTCAACCGAACCCGAGATCCCTCAACCCCAAGGACGCCGTCATGACCCGTGCCTCCGGCTGGTGCCGCATCAGCGGTGATTGTGATCAACCTCCCTGGAAGGCGCGGGTTTGGCACCTGCTCAACGGCCTGGACAACGCCTGGCGCCCGAACCAGGAACACCCGCGCCTGCAACCACGCTCTTTCCAACCCCTTCTCGACCAACGGACCTGGGACACCCTCAATCAACTCGACCGGGGACTCTCCTCCCCCTCCCGCCGACTGATCCTGCATTTCCTGGCCCAGTTTCCCTGGAAAACCGTGGCCGAGGCCTCGGGACCGCTACGGGTGGCCGACCTGGGCTGCGGTCGGGGCCAGAGCGCCTTGCATCTGCAGGCCTTCAGCGATGGCCGGGTCGCCTCCTACCAGGGTTTCGACATCGCCCCCCGCCCCGAGTGGGGCCCGCTTCAGGCCGCACATCCCTTCATCACCTGCCGGCAGGAGGATTCCCACCGGGTTCTGGCCCATCTGGACCCCGCCGTCAACCTGCTCTTCAGCCAAACCTCGCTGGAACACATTCCCGACGATCTGCAGCTGTTCCGGCGCATCGCCGCCTGGATGGAAACCCGACGGGCCCCCCTGTTGCAACTCCACTTCCTGCCCTCGCCGGTCTGCCGGGAACTCTACGACCTGCACGGCTATCGCCAGTACTCCCCCCGCAAGGTGGTCCGGCTGCTGAACCGCCTGCCGGCGGACTGCCGGGCCAGCCTCTTCACCCTGGGCGGCAAGGCCTGCTGCCAGCTGCATCGGGAGTGGGTGGGACCGGGGCCGGACCGGCGCGAAAGCGATGTCGCCCGCTACAATGAACTATTGAGAAAGGCCCTCGGCGAGGAGGTCCACCCGACCGACCCGCCCGCCTTCTACGCCCTGGTCATCGTCAGCGGGGGGCTGATCGATCCCTTTTCGCCCTGACCCGTCGCAACAACCCCTCCACCCGCCGGTCCCAGGAGAAGGCTTCCACCTCGCGGGCGGCACAATCCGCCAGTCGCCGCCCCAGCCCCTCATCCTGCAGAATATGCCGGATGCCACGGGCCAAATCCTGACCGTCGTCGGCAGCCACCAGCCAGGCGTTCTCCCCGTGGCGCAGCACCTGCTCGATGGCGGGCAGCCGGGTGGCGATCAGCGGACGGCGGCTGGCCATGTATTCGAACATCTTCAGGGGCGACATCCACTCCGCCGTGGCGCATTTGGGACTGTAGGGCATCAGCAGCAGATCGGCCATGGCGTAATAGAGCGGCAACCGGCTGTTGGGCTGGAATCCCGCCAGGTGAACATTGTCCAGGCCCCCGGCCCGGCAAGTCTCCTGCCAGCGGGTGACGTGGTCGGCCAGCCCCCCCACCAGCAGGAAATCGACCTCCGGAAGTTGCCGCGCCGCCACCAGGATATCCTCGATGCCGCGCCCGTCGTAAAGATGGCCCACATAGAGCGCCAGCGGTCGTTGTGAACTCCATTGCGCTTCCAGACGCGCCTCTTCGCGGGACGGTGACCGGCGAAACTGCTCAAGATCGACCCCGTCGGGAGCCACCACAATCTTTTCGGGGTCCACCCCCGCCTGCCGGTACTTTTGCGCCAGCACCTCGGAGATGGTCACCAAACCCAGCAAACACGGATGATCGAGACTGCGCAGAAAGGCCTCCCCCCTGGGAATCCGCTCCGGCGGCGAATGGGTCTCCACCAGGGTCGGCAGCCCCAACCCCAGGGAAAACTGCGCCATGGCGTAACTGCGGGTGTAGACCAGATCCGTGCGCCGCAGGCGGCAGCGCCAGGCGGCCAGGCGGTAGAAGAGGTGCCGCAACGCCGGATGAGGGGAATCCTCGAACTCCAGCAAAGGAAATGCCCGCAGCGGAAAGGTCCGTTTCAAGCCGTAAAACCCCGCCAGATCGGCCTGCCTCAAGCGCCACCAGTTGCGCCGCGAGACATTGCAAATCAGCTCGAAATCGCCGCAAGCCCCCGCCCAGGACTGGGCGTTCTTCAGAATCTGCACCGCATGGGCCTTGAGGTTTTCCGGCAGATCCAAAGCAACCACGTAGGCCACCCGAAGCACGGCGTCGTCCACTGCCGCCTCACCGCCCGGAAAGGTGATCGATCAGCAGTTGCCCACCCTCCATCAACAACTGCTCGATCATTCGATCCGACATGCGGGGCGGTATGGTCTGGGGATTCTTCACCACCGCGTTGAGAATGCGGCTGTCACTCTCCTTCTGCTCCCAAACGAACTGGAAAATCACCCCGCTCTCCACATGACGCACCTGCATCAGCTCCACATCCACTTCCCACTCGTCCGTCGACAATACGCTCATCCGCCTCTCCACCCTCCCGGGTCCGATATCGACAGCCAATCATATCCTTTATGACATGGTCCTCTTACGGAGGCCACGGGTCAATCCCCAATCAATGCAATAGAAAATTTTTATGTTACAATTTGTTTATCTTTCGCTAAACTGTGTAACGGGGAAATAATAAGCTTGGCCATGCCTGGCAGGAGCCTGTGAAATGGCAATTCATCTTATCGAAATTTTGGCCTTTATGACCATTCTGGTACTCTTGTTGCGCGAGGCGCGAAAACGTCCCGCCCTGGCGGCAAAAGGATTTCGAGCCGTGTTGATGGGCGTCGGCCTGCTGATGGTGAGTGGCCTGGCGGGAGCTGCGGAGCAGATGGCCTGGACGGATAAATCGGTCTACTGGCCCTCGTTGGAGGAATTGGGGCGTATCGGTGGCTTTTCCCTGATCCTGGTCGGTCTGACCCGGTGGATACCCGCCATCACCACGCTGGATGAAGTGGAATCCTTTTCCAAAAAGATGATCGAGGCCTACACCCGGCTGGAGTTGGAATGGCGCAAGATGAAAAAGGATGAGGAGTTTTCCCGTTCGGTCTCCCATTCCGCCAACGACGCCATCATCTCCACCGACTCCAAAGGCAACATCATCTCCTGGAACCGGGGGGCCGCCCGCATGTTCGGCCACACCGAATCGGAGATGCTGGGCAACAGCGTCTCCCCGATCATTCCGGAGCGGTTTCGCGCCCGGCATCAGGCGGGACTGCAACGGGTGGCCACTACCGGGCAGGCTCAGATTCTGGGCAAGTCCCTGGAGCTGGTGGCCCTGCGCAAGAACGGGCTGGAGTTCCCGGTGGAGATCTCCATCGCCACCTGGAGTACCGGGGGAGAGCGCTTTTTCGTGGGGGTGATCCGCGACATCACCCATCGCAAGGTGGCGGAAGCGGGCACCGAACGCACCCAGCAGTCGCGGGTGGCCATCAGCGCCCTGTTGCAGGTGGCTTTGGAGCCGATTCCCTTGCAGGAGCAGCTCGAAAAGGCCCTGGATATCATCCTTTCGGTGCCGTGGTTGACCATTCAGTCCAAGGGGTCGATCTTCCTGTGGGACGAGGAGCGCCAGGAGCTGGTCATGACGGTGGAACGGGGTCTGGCTGCCCACCTGTTGAAGGCCTGTGCCCGCATTCCCGCCGGTTATTGCCTGTGCGGACGGGCTGCCGAAACCCGAAGCATGGTGCATGCCGCCCATCTCGACGACCGGCACGACGTGCGGTTCGACGGCATCCGGCCCCATGGACACTACTGTCTGCCCATACTGTATCAGGGCAAACTGCTGGGGGTGGTCAACACCTATATCGCCGACAGCCACGATGCCGACAAGGAGGAGATGGAGTTTCTGCAATCCATCGCCGACACCCTGGCCGGACTGATCGAACGAAAACGGGTGGAAGAGAAACTGGAGGAGATGGCCCATCATGACTCCCTGACCGGTCTGCCCAACCGCAAGCTGCTGGAGGCGCAGATGGTCAAGTATCTGGCCCGTGCGCGGCGGGATCACGAGCAACTGGCCTTGCTGTTCCTGGATCTGGACGGCTTCAAGCAGGTCAACGACACGCTGGGCCACGAAGCGGGAGACAAGCTGTTGCAGGAGGTGGCGCGGCGCATCAAGGGGGTGCTGCGCGATTCCGACGTGGTGGCCCGCCTGGGCGGCGACGAGTTCATGGTGCTGCTGCCTTCCGTCAGCAAAGCGGAAGATACCCATTTCATCGCCCGCAAGATCATCGACCGACTTTGCGAACCGGTGGGCATCAAAGGAGAAAGCGCTCAGATCGGCACCTCCATCGGCATCAGCATCTTCCCGGAACACGGCGAAATGCCGGAAGAGTTGATGCACAAGGCCGATCTGGCCATGTACCGGGTGAAAAAAGAGGGCAAGAACCACTTCCGACTCTTCGAACCGGGGATGATCACCTCGGGGTGAACGTGCGGCGCACCCATCCGTTCAGAATTACGGGGGTCCGGGGGGGGGGGGGTTTTCCCCCCCGGCGGCCGCGCCCTGGAACTTTTCCTTTTCGCGGGGCGGCGGC
>JADGAQ010000119.1 GCA_015231925.1 Magnetococcales bacterium | reverse complement strand
CTGAACCGGCCAAGTCTGAACCGGCCAAGTCCGAGCCCGCGAAGTCTGAACCGGCCAAGTCTGAACCGGCTCAGTCTGAACCGGCCAAGTCCGAACCGGCGCCGACGGAAGAGCCTTCCAAACCGGCGGGATCCGGCGGGCATACCGCACCTTCTTCAGGCACCAAGCCTCCGGGAGGTACCGATCCGGGTGATGACCATCCGACCGGTGGCGGTTCCAAGCCGGGTTGTTCCGGACCGGGCGCTTCCGGGCCTGGACAGTCGAAGCCCGGGCAGTCGAAGCCGGGTCGATCGGGTCCGGCCGTGACCGAACCCGTAACGGAACCGTTAACGACGGAACCGCCGACCACGGAACCGCCGACCACGGAACCGCCGAGTCAGTCCGGTGATTCCACATCGGGCCAGCTCGGTGAAAAAGGCTCCGAACCGGGTCATTCCGGCAAGGGTGGCTCCGACGGAAAGCATGACGAGCCAGCGGTGACGGAGGCTCCCTCCAAGCCGGCTGATTCCGGATCGGGAGAATGTCAACCGAACCAGGGTGATGGTGGTTCCAAGCCGAGCGGTTGGGATCACGACGGAAAAGACGATCACTCCAAACATGGGGAGAACGAACCGCCGACCACGGAACCGCCTGCGACGGAACAACCCGACAAGGGTCACTCCAAACCGGGAACGGCCGCTCCGGGTCATGACGATCATGACTCCAAAGAGGAGCATGGCAACAACGGCATCGGTAACGGTACCGATCCTCAGCCCCCCGGCGAACCGCCGGTCAATGATGGAGAGGGGTCGAAGCATGGCCAGTCCGGGCATGACTCCGAGCCGGAACCGGGCATCGACAAAGAGGGCACCAAGGGCAACGATCTTCTCATCGGAACCGATGGTGATGACAAACTGGCCGGCAAAGCCGGAAATGACACCCTGGATGGTCAGGGTGGGCAGGACGTTCTCATCGGGGATGCGGGCAACGACACCTTCATCTTCGGCGACAACCATGGCAGCGCCGTGGTCGATGGTGGCCAGGGCAGCAAGTGGACGGATGTGATCGACCTCTCCGATGCCGTGGACGGTGGTCCCGGCCACGGTGGGGACTGGACTCTGATTGTGGATGGTCAGCAAGTGAGCGATACGGATGCTCACGGCGCAATCGATCTGAACGACGCCTCGGGCAAGATTGTTTTCGAGGACGACAATACCCAGATCACCTTCCAGAATATCGACCGCATCGAGTGGTAGTGGTTCGAACATTAACCTGAGCAACAAAAGGCCCGGAGCGATCCGGGCCTTTTTTTTGTCCGGGAACCGGCGGTTTTGTGAAGCATTGAATGGTGTGATTATTGCAAACAGGAGGTGGAGGAACGGGGGCTCGCCAGGTGTGGACCCCGGAATTGCGGCACAGGATGAATGACCATGACGATGAAACGGGCCTTTCCAAGCCGTATGGGGGGAAGATCACTACTGGCGCTGCTATCAGGCTGGTGCGCCATGGCGGTATTTTGTCAGTCAGCGGCGCTTCAGGCTTCCAACCGACCCTTCTGGACGGCGGTGGATACGGCCATCTCGCGCAACCCCACCATCCACAGGGCCTTGGCCGACCTCAAATCGGCACGGGAGTCCAAACCCCTGGCCCTGTCGAAGATGTTGCCGACGGTGAACGTGCAGGCCTCCAAGGATCTGGATCAGGGCACGCACTACAAGAACCTCGGAACCAAAGCCGAGTCGGATCCCACCCGGGTGGAACTGCAGGTCAATCAGTCCCTGATCAACGTGTCCAACTGGAAGGGGCATACCCAAAGCGAACATCACATTCTGGCCTCGGAAGCCGATGTGGAAACGGCGCGGCAGAATCTGGTCCTGCAGGTGGCAACGGCTGCCGGCAACTGGCTGCAGTCCCGTGAGGTGCTGGCCCTGGGGGAAAACTATCAGAAGATTACCGAACGCCATGTTCAGGTGGCCAAACTGCGCTTCAAAGCCGGTGAATCGACGGCGACGGACGTTGAAGAGGCCAGCTCGCGCAATGCCCAGGCCAAGGCGACCATTGCCGTGGCACGCAACACCCTGGATCAGACCACCGCCACCTATCGGGAATTGGTGGGTGAGGATCCCACTCCCGATTTGAAATTGCCGGAGCTGGTTTGGGATAAGACGGTCGTCTTCGAGGAAAAACTGCCGGAGTGGATCGAAGAGCGTCCGGAGATTCGTGCCGCACAGGAACGGATCATCGAATCACGGGAAGGTGTGGGCGTGCAACGCGCGGCCCATCTGCCCAGCATGCGGCTGGCCTATACGGCGGGACGGACCTGGGATTCGGAATTGGGGGGAACCTCCGGCAATTCGCTCAAGGACACGGTGGATAACCACAGCGTGATGTTGATGTTGGATGTGCCCTTGTATGCCGGCGGGGCCACGGTTTCGCGCACCCGGCAGGCGGAGGCGGGCTGGGAACTGAGTCTGGCCAATCTCGACTCGTTGCGCAATCAGGCCATGCGGGAGGCCCGGCAGGCGAAGGCGGAGATGGAAACCACCGAAACCGGGGTCGCGGCCCTGGAAATGGCTCTGGAGTCTTCCGGCAAGGCTTTGTCCGGCATGGAAGAGGAGTTTCTGGTGGGGACGCGCACCCTTCTGGACCTGTTGGATGCCCAGAACGAGGTATTGACCATCCAGACCAATCTGGTGCGGCAGCGTTATCAGAATCAGGTGGCGCGGGTGCGCCTTTGGAATGCGCTGGGTTGGCCGTTGACCCCGGATCGTCTGGACAAGGGCCCTCGGGATAAACCACCCGAGGCGCGCGCCGAAGAGTATGCCCGCTCGCATGATCAGCCCTATACCGTCGGGGTGAATCTGCAGGCCCCGCGTATCGAGGAGATGCGGACGCCCGTTCCGGGGGACGAACGCTTGCCGCCACCTCCCAAAGCGTCGCAACCCGTCGAAGGGGCGACGACGCCGGTCCTGCCGGTGGTGGAGCAGGGGCCTTACCTGGTTCGCGCCGGCACCTATGTGGATACCGAAACCCTGATGAGGGTGGAACGCCAGTTGGCGGATCGCGGCATCGTTACGCGACGCCAGCCCTTCAAAAATCGGGAAGGCCTGCCCATGACCCGGCTGGTGGTGGGGCCTTTCGCCGATTTCGACGCCACCATTAAAGCTCGGGACTACATTCGTTTTCAAACCGGGCTGGCTACCGGCTGGCTGCGCAACCCTCAGTGGACGGGGCCGACGGAGGCCCTGCCGGAACAGGTGGCTTCCCAGGGGGAAGAGGACTCGCTGGTGCCATCCCTGGAAAAACTGGGTGGTGGCCGCAACGCCGGGGAAGAGGGCGGCGACGGCTTCTCCACCAGCGCGGCGGTTTCACGGTTGATGGAACGGGGTCTGGCGACCAACGGAGAGGCCCCGAATGTCGCTCCACCGCCTGCCGAAACGGAAATCGTCGCCGCCAAAGGCCCTCCGGAAGGTTTCCCTCCCGTACAGGATGGGGCCTATCTGGTTCAGGTCGGCTCGTTCCAGACGGCCACCGAAATGCGTACCGCCCTGCTGACCCTGAAGGGTGAAGGCTTTCCGGTGCGCATCGAGGAGATTCGCGCTCCCGACGGCAACAATATGCGCCGCCTGGTCATCGGGCCGTTTGCCCGTCTGGGGCAGGCCCTGCAGGCCAAAAACATGGTGACCCGCGCTTCGGGCATTACCGCCGGATGGATTCCCAATCCCAACTGGCGCGGCTGTGACGGCATGCGCGGCACCACCTTCTGGAACTGTTTCTCCCTCACGTCCGATGCCGCTCCAAAGTAACCATGGACCTCGATAAGCTGATGCCCCGGGCCAAGGCGGGAGAGTTGCTCTCCCGCTTTCTGCCTGTGGCCAAACTGGAACGGTTGTTGGGCTCGGGGAGCTTCGGCATCGTCTATCTGGCCGATGACGGCTGGAAGCAGACCGCCGTCAAATTCACCCCCATCTCCTACCGGCTTCCGGAAGGTTTAAGCCCCGAGGAGCGGCGCGACCGGACCGTGGGTTGGGACTGGCAGAGGCTGATGCGCCATCGCCACGAACTGGACCATCCGGTATTTGTGCAGATTCGCGACTTCTACAACTGCGATGAGGAGGATCCCGAGTCTCCGGTGGCCACCTGGGGTATCATCTGCATGGATTACTGGCCCTGGACCTTGCGCACCTACCTGAAACACCTTCGCGCCACCAATACCTGGACCCCGGTGCGACGCTTCACCCTCCTGCGCAACGCTTCCGAGCTGCTGTGGCGATTGCATGCCGAAACCGGTTTTGTCATCACCGATTTGAAGATGGACAATATCCTGCTGCGGGAGTTTTGCCTGAAGCCTCTGCCCATGGGCTGGGTCGATCTGGGAGGTCTGCAACGTCCCGGCGGGGCTTCCACCACTCAGGCCGAGACCACCACCGACTATTTGCCGCCGGAATATCATCGCCGGCAGATGCGGCAAATCGACGAGACCTCCATGGTCTACAGCTTCGGGCTGATCGCCTTCTATCTCCTGGAGGGGCGGTATCCCTTCGGCGCCTACGGTCGTGAAACGCCTTTCTACCGTTTGTTGCGGGATAACGGCGGCCCGGACTGGAAAGGACCAGCCGGTTCCGAAGCCTTTCGACCGGTTGTCGAACGCTGTTTGGCGGAAAAACGAACAGACCGTTATGTCGATTTCCACGCAGTGCATGCCGCCATCGTGAAGGCGGAGGCCGCACGCCCCGTCATCGGGCGTCCGGCCAAAATGCCTCTCAAAAAAACCTGCCTGCCCGGATATTCGGGGGAAAAACTCTGGCAGGAGCCGACCACCGGCATGGAATTCGTCTTCGTTCCGGGTGGCAGCTTCGAGATGGGGCAGTCGGAAGAGGAGGCCCGGCTGCTGAAAGAGCAGTTCGGGGAGGAGAAGTACCAACGCTTCTTCGCCCGGGAGTTGCCGCGCCACAAAGTGAGCCTGGACGGCTATTGGATCGGACGCTATCCGGTGACTCGCGGCCAGTTCCGTTGTTTCACCGAAGAGACCCTGCACGAAACCGATGCCGAACAGGAGGGCTTCGGTTTTTCCCTGAACGACGAGGGCTGGGGCGAACGCCGCGGTGTCAGTTGGAAGGAACCGGGTTTCCCCCAGGAGGATGATCACCCGGTGGTCTGTCTCACCTGGTTCGATGCCGGTCGATATGCCGCCTGGATGGCCCGTCGTACCGGGCTTCCGGTTGCGCTACCCTCGGAGGCCCAGTGGGAATATGCCTGTCGGGGCGGAAAAGGCGGCGCCTTCTCCTGCGGCGAGACGATTTCCACCGATCAAGCCAATTATGACGGTCGCTCGGTCTATGGATCCGGTGTTGTGGGGGCCTTTCGCCGGGGCACCACTCCGGTCGGGCAGTTCGCACCGAATCCTTTCGGCCTGCATGACATGCACGGCAACGTCTGGGAGTGGTGTGCGGACCGCTATGTGGAAGACTTTTATGGCCAAAAGGAGGCTTCCCGACGCAATCCGCTCTGTGTTGGCGAACCCGATTACCGGGTGCGTCGTGGCGGCTCCTGGAGTTTTGATCCGGCCTATCTGCGCTGCTCGTATCGGGGGCGTAATCGCACCGACAGCCTCTATTCGGATATCGGCTTTCGCCTGGTGATCTGATCGGGTTGTAAGGCGATTCTTAATGGATACGATATCGGTATCGCAATAATACAAGATTATTTTGCAATAGCGCGATTTCTCTATTGCGATACGGAATATTCGGGCAAATAATAGCCATGTCGGGCCGGATGATGTGCCGAGTGACCACTCCGACGCCGGGTTTGTTGGGAATGAGTTGTCGTGGTGGATGTCACAACATGAACAACGAGCGTCGTGAACATCTACGGGTAACCCTGTCCGTCAAATCGGCCTTGTATTGCCCGTTCGGCTTTTTGGTGAACGTACCCGTGGCGGATATCAGCTCGGGCGGTCTTCGTCTCGATATCCCCATTTTGGATCAGCGTTTTTCTGGCCAGAAAGGGTTGTTGAAGCTCTTTTTTCAGCCGGGAAATTCCTTTCCGGAAATGACCTATACCCTTGAGATTCCCTGCCGCCTGGTTTGGATGAATGGGCAGGGCGCCGGGATTGAATTTCTCAACGCCGATCCGGTTCTTCGCAGTTCCCTGGATGACTTGGTTCAATCGGGCCGCTCCGCTCTCTCGCAAGAGGATGGTCACTCCCAGGATTGCTGAATCCCCAGGGCCTTGGCCGATTCCGTCTCACCGTTTTTCCGCACCTCTCCATCTCTTCCCCAACGCTGATTTTGTTCTGTCGTTTTGCCGTTTCGTTGGTATAGGATAAAATCGCTTTGTAACGGTTTCGTTACATCATGCCGTTTTGCCGGCTTGACGTGTCATAATTTTGTAAAATTTTTCAGGCAAGCCCGGCTTCTAAATAAACCATTATCTATCTGTATCGCTTTTGGGAAGGGATCGGTTGCGGAACCGGCTTCCCTTGCGGGCTTTACGACTCTTGCGTTTGGAGGTCAACGATGTCGACTGACCTGATGGCCCGCGTCGAACGGCTGCGCAGGGAGAAGGATGTTCAAAAGGTTCTGATCGCCTGTCACGAGATGGCCATGAAAGCACGCTCTCCGGAGTCGCTTCTGGAAGGAACGCTGGAGTTGTTGCCTCAAGTGGCTTTTCTGGGAGTGAGGGATAAAGGGGTCGCCTTCCGCGTGGACAGGCACACGGAGGAGATGGTTCGGGTTGCGCAACGCAACATGAAAGAAGTCATCCCCGAACGCTGCCCCCGACTCGATGACGGGCGTGGCAACGTGCCGATTTACCTGGACGGCCAGTTGGCGGGCATGCTGGTTCTGTTTCTGAAAAACGACGCTCACCAGGACCCGGAGTGTCGCCACTTTTTGGAGAGTACAGCCGGTATCCTTGCCGAAGCCCTGAAACGTTTCGCCGAGGAAGATTCTGTTCTCCAGGGGGCGGAACTGGCCCGTCTGATCATCGAAACGGCGCCTTGTGGCGTGGTCGTGGCGGATACAAAGGGTCTTATCGGCATGTTCAACAAGGAAGCCGAAGCCCTTTTTGGCTACCAGGGTGCGGAAATCATCGGGCGGAATGTGCAGGACCTGGTGCCACCCCCCTGGAAACAGCTCCACAGCGAGGCTTTTCAACGTCTGCAGAAGACCGGGGAGAGCCAGATTCCGGGGATGCCACCTTTTGAAATCGAAGCCCTGCGCAAGGATGGGAGTCTGCTCCCGGTCCGGCTGGTGGTGAACCGGATGGTCATCCGCGGGCAGAGCTTCTTTGTAGCCATGATTGCCGATATATCCCGGGAAAAATCCCTGCGCAACGAGCTGCTCCAGGTAGAGCGCATCATTATCGAAAGCGCCCCGTTCGGTATTGTCGTTACCGACGAAAACGACACCATTCAGATATTCAACTCCGCTGCGGAGGCCCTATTCAGCTACAGAAGGGAAGAGGTCGTCGGTCACAAGGTCAGAAAACTGATCCCCATCGGCTTGAAAGCAGCCCAATCAGGGGATGGGAACCATGCTTCGGAGTCGGGTGATGCCCTCGCTTCGGGCGGCACGGCCTACGAAGCTCAGGCGAACCGCAAGGATGGCAGCGTCTTTCCCATCCGGCTGGCGGTAAACCCCTTGATGATGGAGGGGAGACCCTCTTTCGTGGGCATGGTGGTCGACATGACCGAGGAGAAGCGGCTCTATTCCGAGCTGGTTCAATCGGAAAAGATGGCGGGTTTGGGCAATATGGTGGCCGGAGTGGCCCATGAGATCAATACCCCGGTTGGCATCGGGGTGACGGCGGCTTCCGAGCTGGAAGAGAGCAACCTTGCCTTCAGCACTCTGGTGGAAAATGAGGGGATTTCGGAAGAGGAGCTGTACAACCACATCGACAAGGTGAGACGTTTGTCGAAGTTGATACGCCGCAATCTTGAACGGGCTGCCGAACTGGTGCACAGCTTCAAATCGGTGGCCGTGGATCAGTCCAGCGAGAAGTTGCGTGCCTTCAAAGTGCGGGAATATGTCGAATCGGCTGTTTTGACTCTGCATCACGAACTGCGCAATACCCGGCTTGGGATTATGGTGATCTGTTCCAATGATCTGGAGATCCGCAGCCATCCGGGGGCCTTGTCTCAAATCGTGATCAATCTGATCAACAACTCCCGCATTCATGCCTTCGAACCGGGTGAAGAGGGCGGCATCATCATGGAGTTCAAGGCTGAAAGGGAGCGATTGCGCTTTTCCTACTGCGACGATGGCAGGGGCATGGAGGAGGAGACCCGTCGCCGCATCTTCGAACCGTTTTATACGACCCGCCGGGATCTGGGCGGCAGCGGACTGGGTATGCACATCGTCTACAATCTGGTCACTCAGACTCTTGGGGGTACGATCACCTGTCAAAGCGCTCCCGGTTGCGGCATGTGCGTCGAAATCGAGATTCCGCTGCAGCGTTGAGGCACGGATGTTTGCCTCACCGGTTGAGTGGTGATAGGCTGATTTTGCTCATGCGGGCCATCGTGGCGACCCTTTTCCGGGGCAGGAGGAGAGTCATGGTCCTGGATTCGGGTGGTCGCCGATATCGAGAAGAAGATGCGTCGCTCTCCGGTTCGCCTGCCAGGCCGGGCATCCCCCGGAACAGATCCCGGATGCGGCACAACGGCAGGCAATAGGGCTCCGCTCTCGGGGCGGATGCCACGGGGAGTCGAACCTTGCGATGGTCGAAGACGCCCTGAACCAGGCCGGTCCGGGGGGTGTCCGGGTTCGTCTTTCAGAGGAGCCCTGATATCAAAAGTGATTGGCGCATGCCTTGCAACAATCCCCGACAGCCTAACCGCCACAAGGAGGGACCATGGAGGAGAAGAGGGAAGGGCGCATCCTGATGATCGACGACAAGGTGGAGGAGGAGTTGGCCACGGTGGTGCGCGCTCTGGGTCGGCTCGGCTACGAAGTGCATACCAGCGTCAACGCCGCCGGCGCCTTCGCCAAACTGAAAGAGGTGCCGATCGATGTGGTCATTACGGATTATAATATGCCCTTTGTAGACGGCATGGAGTTGTTTCATAAGATAAGAGCAAAATTTCCCGAAATGCCGGTGATCATGATGAGCGGAGTCGGTTCTACCGACGTGGTGGTCGAGTTCATGAAAGCGCGGGGCACCGATTTTCTTTCCAAACCCCTCAATATTCAGGAGCTGGATCAGAAGATCCGTCGCGCCGTGGGCATTTCCCTGCATCAGGAACTGGCCCATCTGCGCAAAACCCTGGAGACGGTCAAGGGACATCTCAACCTGGCCTCCGCCAACGGGCGCACCATTTACGCCGCAGCCGACCGCATCACCGGCAGCGAAGCGGCCGTGCGGGAGATTCTGGTCTCCTCGCGCAATCTGGGCCAGAATCTCACTGCGGCCATCAAGGCCATCGAATCACACGAGATGAATACGGAAAGCGATGGGTAAGATTCTGCTGGTGGACGATGAGGAGGAACAGATTCTGCGGCCTCTGCAACGGCAGTTGGGTCGGGCATTCGGCGCTGTAAAGGTCGAGGCCGTGACCTCCGCCGCCGCCGCATTGCGTTTCGCCGAGGAAGAGACGGTTGACGTGGTGGTTTGCGACATCATGATGCCCGATCTGGACGGCTACGATTTTTGCCGGGCCTTTCGCGGCAATCCGTTGAATCTGGGTTACATCATCCTGCTCTCGGGTCGGGACGGCGGCATCGCCGACGGATTGCGTGCCGGGGCGGATGTCTACTTCCGCAAGCCTTACGACATCGACGATCTGGTGGCCCAGATCGAAAAAGGGCTGGACGTAACCCGCAATCGCCTCCATTCGGTTCAGGACGGTTTGACCGGCCTTTTCCTGCGACGCATCTTCGACGCGGTTTTCACTTTGGAAGCCGCCAAGTTGCAACGAAATCCCAGCCCCCTCTCGGCGATACTCTTCGATCTGGACCATTTCAAGCGGGTCAACGATACCTACGGCCATCCGGTCGGGGATCTGGTACTCAAGGAGGCGGCGGAGCTGCTGAAAAAATGCAGTCGCAAAAGCGATCTCTTCGTGCGATTCGGTGGCGAGGAGTTTCTGCTGCTGCTTCCGGGAGCCAGTCCGGAAAAAACCCTGGAAATCGCCGAGCGGCTGCACACCGCCATGGCGGAACACCGCTTTCCCGAGGTCGGCCAGGTGACCGGAAGTTTCGGGGTGGCCACCACCACACGCCATCCGCAGCATCTGGTGGACCGGGTGGATAAGGCTCTCTACGCCGCCAAGGCCGCAGGCCGCAACCGCATCATGGTGGCCCCTTCCGAAGCGGAGCCGGCGTCTTGAAACCGATGGTTCCTCCGGGTCTCGGCGGCGGGGCAACCCCACCGAAGCCCCATCGTCCTGAAAAGTTGAATACCGCTACAGCGTTTTTATCTCCAACATGATCCACTTCTCCGAGCCTCGGGTATCGCAGATCATCCGGCCTGAAACCAGCACCGGAAGGGAGCGTCCCCGTTCCATTTTGAGGGTCTTGGGTACGTCATGGGGTTTGCTGTTGGCCAGAATCTCCTCCAGGAGTTGCCCGAAATCGGCTTCCTCGAAAAGACTGCCCACCGGGGCATTGCGCAGTTCCAACGAAGAACGATTGGAGAGCTGCAGGGCGGAGGGATTCATGTAGCGGATGCGGCCCATGGGGTTGGGTGTGCAGAGGATCAGCCCGGTGGACAGGGAGGTGATGATATCCTGAAAAGCCCAGCGACTGTCGTTCAGATTGCTGACCTCGTTTTCCAACTCCCGCTGCTTTTCCATGCTGGCTTTGAAAAGCCCGACCTCCTCCAAACCCCGGCCAACCACGGCAGACAGCTCATCGAAAGCACAGGGTTTGCGCAGATAGACATCGGCGCCGACGTGCAAACCTTCCGGCATGCCCCCGTCGCGACCGGTCAGCATGATGATGTAGAGTCCCAGGTTGTCGGAATCTTCGCGAATGGCCCGGCAGGCGTCGATGCCATCCATGACCGGCATCATGACATCCAGGATGACCACATCGGGATGGTACTTCGCCACCATTTCCACAGCCTGCCGCCCGTTTTCCGCCTCCAGAATGGCATCCGGTCCGTAGACACGCCCGAGTTGCCGTTTGAGGGGTTGACGGATCTCTTCGTCATTGTCGTCGACAATCAGGATTTTGGGCATTCGATGGATTCCTTCAAGCCAAAGGGAGGGTAAAACAGAAGCGGCTGCCCTGTCCGGGGATACTCTCCACCTGAATGGCCCCGCCTTGCATCTTTACCAGCTTGGCCGTGATGGGCAGACCGAGGCCGGTTCCTCCCGCCTGCCGGGTCGAGCTGTTGTCCACCTGCTCGAAGGCTTCGAAAATAAGCCCCAGCTTTTCGGCTGGAATGCCGCAACCGGTATCTTTTATGCAGAAGCGCACCAGCGCACCATCCCGGGCGGCATCCAGGGAAACGGCGCCCTGACCGGTAAACTTGATGGCGTTGCCCAACAGATTGAGCAGGATCTGTTTGAGGCGTCTTCCGTCGGCGCGCACCACCAGGTTTTCGTCCAGGCGGGTCTGAAGGGAGAGCCCCTTCTTTTCCGCCAAAGGACGCACCATGAGCAGGCATTCCTCGATGCAGGGCGCGACGATTTGAGGATCGAGGTGCAGACTCAGCTTGCCGGCTTCGATGCGGGCGAAGTCGAGTACGTCTTCGATCAGCGCCAGCAGGTGTTCCACCGACTTGAGCCCCTGGCCGGCGATATCGGCCACCTCCTCCCGAACCTCGGTCATGGCCGCCAGAAAAGCGCTCTTCCGGCCAGGGTCGTCCAATGCGTCGATCAGGGATTTGAGCTTCTTCATGCCGGTGAAGAGGTGAAACTGGCTTTTGAACTCCTCGAAAGGACCTTTGGTGCCCTGCAGTGGCGTGCGCAGCTCATGACTCATCATGTGCAGAAAGTTGCTTTTTGCCTGGCTGGCGGCTTCCGCCGAGCGGCGCAATTCGGTTTCCCGCTGCCGGGCCTCATCGAGTTCGCACATGTCCCGGTAAGAGCGCAGCGCCACTTTGATGGCCGTTTTCAGCCGGCGGCTGGTCAGGTCGGTCTTTTCCAGGAAGTTGTTGATGTCGTATTCCTCGAAGATCTTGTCTTCGGGGAACTGACCCGCCTGGCCGGTGCGCAGCAGGATGCGCAGTTTCTGATTGCCAAGCTCTTCCCGGATGAATCGCACCACTTCCAGCCCGGCATGGCTGGTCTCCATGACCACATCCAGCAGAACGAGGGCGGCATCCGGATGATTTTTCAACAAGGCCTGGGCATCCCGCCCCGAATAGCCCGATGCCAGCTTCAACGACCGCCCTTCAAAGATGAAATCCCGCAGAATCTCTTCCGTCAGAAGATGCACCTGCCGGTCGTCATCGATAACGAGGATCTTCCACGGCGGGCCGGAGGAGGGGAATTCCACCTCCTGAGAGGGGGTCTTTTTTTTGAAGACCATCAGCTTCTTGCCGGTTCCGGCTGGCATGTCGGTCATGAAAGGTCCGCTCCTGGAAAATGGCACCCTGTTTGAGACCAAGAATAGCAAATATTCGCCCGTTCCGCATCCCGAAACGGCCTGTCCGACCATTTCGGCTTCAACAACCTGAATCGAAAGTTGCAGGGGGGTGATTTTCGGAGGGTTTCGGTAAACACTACAAGGATGGTTCCGTCTTAGTAACTATTCAGGATCCCGTGCAGCGCAATATGACGAAGTCAACGGCGAAAGGAAAAGTCCCAGGGGTACCCCCTGGACCCCATGGGGTCG
>JADGAQ010000118.1 GCA_015231925.1 Magnetococcales bacterium | reverse complement strand
GAGCCGCCTCCTCGCCATAACAGGGATGCTGCCGGGTGGACTCTTCCAGGGAGAGGGAATGGCACATCTGCTGTACTCCTTCCGGTTCGACGCCGCTCTTTCCGTATTGCAAAGCAACCGGAGTGCCACACATAATTTATTGTAATTGCTCTGTTTATTAAAAAGGCCCTGGTCCGTAACCGGACAAAGCCCCTCCTTCTTGTCCGCTTTCGCACAGGGCAACGGCCCGGCCCGATTTTTGGCTGGACGGACGGGGCTTTTTCCTGGAAAATACCGATATCATGGCTTACGGAAACGGCAGGAACTCTCCCGGACGGCACGGAAGGTGGACTTGGCAACATGACGGACATCGCCCACCCCCACGATCGTTTCGTCAAGGCCCTGCTCTCCGATCCCGAATCGGCGGGAACCCTCCTGCGCGAACGGTTGCCCCCGGTCATCGCGGAACGGCTCTCCGACGAAGCCCCGGAGCTGGTGGAAGGCACCTTCGTCGACGAGACCCTTCGGGAGTACCTGGCGGACAGGCTCTATCGGGCCAGAACGCTCTCCGGGCGGGAGGTGCTACTCTACTGTCTGATCGAAAACAAGAGCTTTCCGGAACGGCAGGTGGCCTGGCAGTTGTTGCGCTATCTGGTCCGGACTCTCGAACAGTGGGAACGGGAACATCCCGATTGGAGGCTGCTTCCGGCCATCGTGCCCCTGGTTTTTTATCACGGGCTTCAGGAGTGGCGCATCGCGGAGGAGTTTTTCGCCCTGGTGGACGCGGAAGAGGAGTGGCGGCCCCATCTGCTGAATTTCCGCTACACCTTGATGAACCTCGGTCAGATCGAAGACAGGACGCTCTCCCGGAATCCTCGGCTGCGTGCCTGGCTGCTGGTCGCCAAATACGCCATGCGGGAGGGACAACAGAAGGAGATGAAATCCATTTTCATCGAGGCCTTCTCCCGGACTCCCCAGGATGTGCCGATCTTCCTGCATTACATGGTCGAGGCGTTTCGTGGCTTCCAAGAAGAGGATTTACGCGAAATCATCCGGGGAGTTCTGCCGGAGGAGGAGGAAAAAATGATGTCCCAATTCGCCGAATCAGTCCTATCCAAAAAACCCCCGAAATGGGTAGTGGACAACGTCCGGCAGGAAGGCCGGAAGGAAGGCCTGCAGGAAGGCCTGCAGAAAGGCCTGCAGGAAGGCCTGCAGAAAGGCCTGCAGGAAGGCCTGCAGAAAGGCGAGGTGGCTTTTCTGCTGAAACAGATGGAGCGTCGTTTCGGCAAGCTTCCGGAGCAGGTGGTCCGGCAAGTCGGCGAGGCCACCCCCGCCACCCTCGATCACTGGGCCGACCGGATTTTCGACGCCCGATCATTGGACGAACTGCTGGCGGACTGAGCTGTCTCCCCGGTCGGGCGTCCGGTGTGGCCACGATCATCTGTCGGACCCGTCCCGAAGGACGGTGCGCGGACCTCAAAACGATTCCGTGGCAATACCCAGGATCTTGACCCGGTAAGCCACCTGACGGGGGGTCAGGCCCAGCAGGCGTGCGGCCTTGGCTTTGACCCATCCGGCCTTGCGCAAGGCACTCACCACCCGTTCCCGTTCCCCGGCCATCTCCTGATCGCTTAACTCCGCCAGCTCCGTCTCTTCCTCCAGCGGGGGGGGAGGCGGAAGGACCGCCGGGGACTGGCTGGGCAGCAGGATGTGGCGAGCCTCGATGAGCCCGCGTGGCGACATCACCGCCGCCCGTTCCAGGCAGTTTTCCAGCTCCCGCACGTTGCCCGGCCAATGGTAGTGCATCAGCAGGCGGATGGCGTCGTCGGCCAGCTTCAGGTCACGCCCCTGGCGTTTGGCCATCTTGGCGGTCAGAAAACGGGACAGATCGGGAATATCCTCCCGCCGCTCCCGCAGCGAAGGCACTTCGATGGCCATGACGTTGAGCCGGTAATAGAGATCACTGCGGAAACTCCCATCCGCCACCGCCTTTTCCAGATGGCGATTGGTCGCCGCCACGATGCGCACGTTGACACGGATGGGGTTTTCGCCGCCCACCCGTTCGAACTCCCCCTCCTGCAGCACCCGCAACAGTTTGGCCTGAAACGACGGGGAGATCTCTCCCAACTCGTCCAGAAAGAGGGTGCCGCCGTGAGCCAGTTCGAAACGCCCTTTGCGGGTGGTGGCCGCGCCGGTAAAGGCTCCCTTTTCGTGACCGAACAGCTCCGACTCCAGGAGGGAGTCGGGCAGAGCGGCGCAGTTGAGCTTTACCAAAGGTTGCCGCACTCGCGGGGAGTTGTAGTGGATGGCGTGGGCGATCAGCTCCTTGCCGGTGCCCGATTCGCCCCGGATCAGCACCGTGGTGTCCCATTTGGCCACCAGACGCACCAGGTCGTAGACCTGCCGCATGGCGGGGGAATCCCCGACCATGTTGTCCAGGGTGTAGCGTTGCCGCACCTCCTGGATCAGGCGATCCCGTTGGGCCACCAGCTCCTCCCGCTCCTGTTCCACCCGACGGGCCAGGATGATGTTCTGCACCATCAGGTGAGCCACCATCTCCATGAAGCGGGCCTGATAGGGCAACAGGTCGGCATCGTCCTGTTCCGGCTGCGCCACCAGCACGCCGGCCAACTCCCCCTCCCCGACATGGATGGGCACCCCGATGAAGGGACGTTCCGCTTCCAGCAAACCCAACCGGTTGAGAAAGCGCGGCTCTTCGGAAACCCGGCGCACCATCAGAATACGCCCCGCCTCCAGGATCAGCCCCAGAATGCCTTCGCCGGGGCGATAGCGCACCCCTCGCCCCGAATCGGCAGCCCCCTGAACGGCGTGAACGTAGAGTTCGCTGGTACGGGGATCGACCAGGGTGATCACCCCGTGGTGCAAACCGGCATGCTCCTTCAGGGATTCGACCACGCCTCTGAGGGTGGTGCGGGGATTGGTGGATTGGGAAAGAATGTGGCTGACGTGGAACAAGGCGCCCAGTTGGCGTGTGGCCAAGGCCGGGTGTACGGGGGGGGCCACAGCGTCGGCCAGCGGTTCGAGCAGTTCCATGGCGCCTTTGCCTTGAGAAAAAGAGTGAACCCACCCTTTTACAAGTCAATATCCGTGCCAGCTACTCAACCTGTTCATTTTGTTGGACTCTTGCAGTTTACACGCGGGGAGGATGCCCGAACGGGGACGACTTCTTGCCTAAAGGGTTCGCACATGCCTCATTCTTACGCAAACTCCATCCTGAAATGACCCATTCCACCTCCCTGACAGACGGGGGAGGAAGAACAGGTATATAATATTATCGCTCAAACGGAACGTCCTTCCTTTTCCATTGTCTCCGGGTGGGATAAACTTGATCCCCATTCCACCCGAACCCCTGGAGTCGAAAGTCATGGCCTCGATTGCTCCGCCCGGCGACTTTCCCGACATCGCCACCTTCGAAGACGACGCATCCCTGCAGAGGGCGGTACAGCGGTTGTCGAGCGACCGGTTCGTTCTGGTGATCTTCACTTCGGAGCATTGCCATGTCTGTCGCACCCTGGAAAAGCATCTGCCCTGGTTCGGCGAATACTATCGCGACGAAGTGAGCGTCATTCTGGCCAATCCCCACCGTCATGCCGCCCTCGCCGCCCGACATCGCATCCATGGCGTACCCAGCCTGCTGGTGGTGCGCAAGGGCCGCATTCTGGCCTCCGAAGTCGGCATGGACAGCCGTGATCATCTCAAATGGCTGCTCAAAATGGCCAAGAAGCACTACCATGCCTACGAAAAAGAGTTTCAATCCGCCCATCACGCCCGCTGGTCGACGCAAGCGGAGTGACGGTACCGACACCTCCCGGCGACCACTGGGAGGAGCCGGCTTCAATCGATGGGATCCACCCCACCGGGAATCACCACGCCATCCCGGAAAGCCTGCTGAATCTCCAGGAATTCGTTGATATTCTCCAGAAACAGCGCCATCAGGCGGGGGTCGAAGTGGTGGCCGCTCTCCCGGGTGAAGAGTTCGACGATGCGTTCCAGCGGCCAGGCCTCCTTGTAGGGCCGGATGTGGGCCAGGGCATCGAAGACATCCACCAGAGCGGTAATGCGGGCGAAGATATGGATCCGCTCTCCCGCCAGCCCGAGGGGATAGCCGCTGCCGTCCCATTTTTCATGGTGCTGGGAGGCGATGATGGCTCCGGCGCGAATGACCTCCTGATCGCTGCCCGACAAAATGCGTTGGCCGATGTCGGGATGGGTGCGTATGACCTCCCACTCCGCCTCGTCGAGCCTGCCGGGTTTATTGAGAATGTGGTCCGGAATGCCGATCTTGCCCAGGTCGTGCATGGGGGAGGCCATCCAGAGCAGATCCACCTCGCGGGCGGGCAGTTTGGCCAGGGCGGCCAGGCGGCGGGAACTCTCCGCCACGCGACGCACATGCTGACCGGTATCCCCGGAGCGGGCCTCGATCACCTCGCCCAGGGTGAAGGTCACGCTCTTCTGCGTGTTGAGCACCTCCCGGTTGAGAAAGAGATTCTCGAAGGCGGAGGCGATATTGACGGAAAAGACGTTGATCAGATCCTGATCGGTCTTGCTCAGGGGGCGGCGCCCCTTCAGGTAGATCAGGTTCTCGAAGCCCCCCTGGGTGGTGAAGTATCCCAGATAGTGGTGGGCCGAAAAGAGGCTGGATCGGCTTGAGCGCGCCGCCTCCACCAACTCCATGACCTCGACGGGGGTCACTTCCGCCACCGGCCGCCCCACATGGGCTTCATAGAGGCCGTAAGCGGCATAGATATTCAGGTTGCCCCGTTTGGTGGTCGCCGCGAAACACTCCGTGGCGGCGTTGCAGGAGAGGCCGTTGTCGTAACTGATCAGCGCCACCAGCTGGGTCAGAATGCCGGAGGCGAGTTGGCTGAGGGAACGGTATTCGAAAAAGTTGGCCGCCCCCAGGATGATCTTGTTGAGACCTTCACGGGTGCTGTTGAGGATGTGCAGATCGCGGAACGAGCGCAGGCAGGAGGTCATGGAGGTGATCAGCATCTGGTGACTCAGGCTCGACTTGTCCTTGTAGTCGTTGATGTCGTACTCCTCGACCACCTTGGCCTCGGGGACTTGTCCCGCCTGCCCGGTGCGCAGAATGATGCGCACGAAGCTGTTCTTGACCTCATCCCGGATGTATCGCACCACATCCAACCCGGAAGAGTCGGTCTCCATCATCACGTCCAGCAGCATGACCGCCGTATCGGGAAAATCCCGGATCAACCGGCGGGCGTCCCGACCGGAAAAACCGCTGACGAAGGCCAGGGGTCTCCCCTCGAAGGTGTAGTTGCGAAAAATCAGCTCCGTCAGGGGGTGAACCTCGATGTCGTCGTCGATCAGCAGGATACGCCAGGGGATCGTCTCGTAACCCTCCTCGTTCACCCTCCCGGTTCTTTGGGGATGCGCCCCGAAAAGGGGGCCGGATTTGCCCGGAGTCATGCCGTCTCCCCTTGAAAGCCTGAGAACCTCTTGGTCAACGTCAATCACCGTCCCTCCCGCGAGTAAGCCTGAACGTACCTCCCGCCTTCCCGCGGACCGGATTAAACACCACGGACGGGCCCGGACCACTGCCGACGACGGGTGGGCGAAGGGTTCGCCGTGACGTTCCACCACCTCTGCGGGCAACACCTCGCCGTTATCGCAGTATTCCCGGACACAATACCCTATCTTGACTCGAAACGTGAATCATTATTTTCCCAACACCCCGAGCCGAACCCATGACCCGGTTAGGACGCCGCCCATTCGGGCACGTTGTTTCGAACCGGCCTCCGGCACCTTTCCCACGGGGCGAAGGCGGCATTGACGATCGTCTCGAAAAGCGATCTCACAAATCCGCCATCAATCCCCTCTCCACGGCGTAGCGCACCAGTTCGGCGTTGTTGTTCAGGTTCATCTTGGCGAGGATGCGATGTCGATAGGTGCTGACGGTACTCAGGGCGAGATTCATGCCGGCGGCGATGCCCGACAGGGACTCCCCGGCCACGATGCGCCGCATCACCTGATATTCCCGATCGGTGAGAGCGGCATGGAGGGGTTGTTCCCCGCCCTTATTGAGATGACGGTCCATGAGAAATTCAGCGATTTCGGGGGTCATGAAACGCCCGGTGCCGGATGCCACCTTGTGGATGGCCTGCAACAATACCGCAGCCGCCTTGTTCTTGGTGAGGTACCCCGAGGCCCCCGCCTTGAGAAAGCGTTGCGCCAGCAGGGGGTCGTCGTGCTGGGTCAGGATCAAGACCTTCCGTTCGGGATAGATCTGCAGTATGTGGGTCATCACCTCCATGCCATTCAGTTCCGGCAGGGTGATATCGAGCAGCAACACGTCCCAAGGCACACTTTGGAGGCCGCTTAAAATCGCATGCCCCCGACCGGCCTCACCGGTCACGATGAACTCGCCGTCTTCCGCCAGAATACGCCGCAATCCATCCCGAACCAATTGATGATCTTCTGCGAGGAATATCCGAATCATTTGCCCCCCCGTTATATTTAATTGGCATAATGAACCCATTTGAGCCGTAACGACACGGTATTTTCCAATAAGCGGCTTGTAGGATACAATAGGCTTTTCCCGCAGGCCGGAGGCCCGATTGAAACCGCGTTACGAACAGATCCTCTTTTCGCCCTGGACCGCCGCCCTGGCCATTGTGCTGGTGATTTCGTCCAGTCTGATCGTGGGTCGCTGGGCCTGGATCTCCCTGACGCTTCTGGAGTCGGAACTGCCCCAGGGAACCTTGCGTCGCCAGGGGGATCTCTCCGCGCTGCTGCTGGCCATCTCCCGAGCCGAACGCGCCGCAAGCGCGGTTTCCGCCGAGGCTGATCTGGTCAATCGCAATGAACTGATCCTGGCTCTCGATTACCTTCAAGATCAAAAGGAGCGTTTCTGGACGACTTATCGGGAAAATCTGCCCGAGTTGCATACGGTCGTGGAGGAGTTGAAAGGGATTGAGGGGGCGAGCGAGGATTTACCGGCGATTTTTCGGGATCCGGCGGCTCAATACCGGCTGCGGGACCGCCTCACATACGCCCTGCACCAACTGACCCGCCTCTATCTGACCCGCAATCAGGCCCTGATCGCGGAGGTCTCCGGGCAACGGCGGATGGTGCGTCAATTGCGCACGGCGCTGGTTTCGACCCTGGTGATTCTGGTTCTCTTCACGCCTGCGCTGGCGGGCATTCTCCTGGCGCAATGGCGCACCAAACGCCACCTGCGACAGGCCAAAGGTCAGGCCGAGGAGGCCAACCGGGCCAAAAGCCTCTTTCTGGCCACCATGAGCCATGAAATCCGCACCCCGCTGAACGGCCTGCTTGGCATGACCCAATTACTGGCTCAAAGCGAGCTCACCCCGAAACAAAGCCGTCAGGTGCAAGCCATGGCACAGGCCGGCGAGCATCTGTCCACCACGTTGAACGCCATTCTGGATCTTTCCAAGATCGAGGCGGGCAAACTGGTGCTGGAGCTGGCCCCCTTCGCCCTGCCGACCCTGCTGCACGGGCTGATCGAGCTGTTCACCCCCCTGGCGCGACAAAAGGGACTGCACCTGCATGGCCGATTTCAGACGGGATTGCCGCCTTTCGTGGTGGGGGACGCCGCCCGGCTGCGCCAGATACTCGCCAATCTGCTGGGCAACGCCATCAAGTTCACCCATCAGGGCGAAGTCTGCCTGGAGGTCGGAGCGGAACCGCATGAGGCCGGGGAAGTCGTCTTGCGTTTCGCGGTTTCCGACACCGGCATCGGCATCGACGCCCAGCGGCAATGCGCTCTCTTCTCTCCGTTTGTGCAGGAGGACGCCTCGACCACGCGCCGCTACGGCGGCAGCGGTTTGGGATTGGCCATCTGCCGGGAGCTGGCCCGGACCATGGGGGGCGAAATCGGCCTGATCAGCACCAAGGGAGAGGGCAGCCGCTTCACCCTGCGCCTGACCCTGCCGCTGGGCCGACAACCTGAAACATCGGTCGACGCCATGCCGCCGCATCCCCTGTCGATTCTGGTGGTGGAGGACGAACCGATCAACTGCGAGGTGCTGGAACATCTGCTCAAAAGCGACGGACACACGGTACGGGTGGTGCATAATGGCCCGGACGCCCTGGAAGAGCTGGAATGGAGCCCGGTTCAGGTGGTGTTGATGGATCTGCGCATGCCGGGCATGGACGGGGTGGAGACCACCCGGCGGCTGCGGGCGCGTGAGGATGAACTGGCGGGGCTGCCCGTCTTCATGTTGACCGCCGACGTCACCACCGAAGTCTACCAGCGGTGCCGGGAGGTGGGGGTGAACCGGGTCTTCGCCAAACCGTTGCGCCTGCCCCGGCTGCGGGAAGCCCTGGCGGCGGTCCACCTGGAGACGGTCGGCGAACCGGTTGCAGAGGAGACCACTCCTTCCGAAGCCCTGCTGGATCACGACACGGTGATTTCACTGCACCGCGCCATGGGAAAAAGCGAGCTGATTGAGCTGGTGCGACGCTTTCTGGCCCAGGTGGAGGAGCAGTGCCTCCGCATGGGCCAGATGGCGCGGGAGGGCAATGTATCCAACCTGCGGGAACTGGCGCACGGTTTGAAGGGCACGGCGGCCTTTCTGGGCCTGAACGGCCTCATGCGCCTCTCGGAAAAGCTGGAACTGGCCGCCGCAACCCCCCGGCGCGAAGCCAACCCGTTCGACTCCCTGCTGGCCCGACACCTCGATCTGGCCCGGCAATCGGTGGCGGCGGTGGAACATCTGCTGGAGGGGGGGAGGTAAGCCACTTTTTCTCCCCACTGCGGCGGAACCTGTATCTCACGTCAAATCAATCTCATTGAAATCAGACGGAACATGGTGTAATTGAGAGAGACAACGGTAGCGGCACTGTGCTGAACGTACCTCAGGTGGAAAACATGAACAAATCCTTGAGCCTGATCCTGGCGGGAATGGGAAGTGCGTTCAACCTCTTCCCCTCCGAAAATCGGAACAAGAAGGTGTGTAGTGAGCTAACCGCTTGCACTACCAAAAATCATACAAAGAATCACGCAAAAACAAGAAAATTACTTAGAAAAACCGCAACGACAAACACCAACAGTGCAAATCAAAAATCGTTGACAGAAGAACCTCCCCAGAAAAGCGGTTTCCAGCAAGATCAGGCTGCCTTGCGGTCCGACTGGAGCAAGGTGGGTTATTCCTTGAAAAAAGCTTTCGCGGAAATGAGTAATGACCTCTGAGTCAGGTATTCAGCTTCCCCCTGACGTTGAATTCATTCCCCTGGAAGGAAGCGAACAAAGTCCGGAGAATGCCACATCCAGGCAGCCTCCCTACTTTGCCATGGCTCATCACTCCTCCACCATCACGGTTCACGAAGCCCAACCACTGCCCGATCCAGACATTCTTCTGAAATATCAGAACATCCAGCCGGATTTTCCGCAACGTCTCCTGGCCATGGCGGAGCGGGAGCAGAACCATCGCCATGAGTGCGACCGACTTTCTCTCCAAAACAAAGCCGACCGCATCCAGTCCGATTTAGCCGCCAGGCAACTCAAACTTCGAAATGAAGCCGACCGCATCCGGTCCGATTCAGCCGCCAGGCAACTCAAACAAAGCAACGAATACCGTTTGATGACTCGGGGTCAACGGTTTGCCCTGATACTGGGGGTTATCGTTGTGGTCCTGTGCGCCTACCTGGGCTATGCCGGCCATACAGGCTATGGCGCTACGGTATTTGGTTTTTCCGCCGCAATGATGGGTGTCGTCATTTACCGTAATAACCAGGGTGGCAGCCCGCCACCGCGCCCGGATTCCACCCCCCCGTCATCGCCCGAAAACACCCCTCCAAGCTAAGGCGTAATGCGGCAGGGCCTCTCCCCCACCCGATCCGGGGCCACGCAGGGGGCGTCGTTCTGCCGATACAGCTCCTGCAAGGCCTCTCCCTGCTCCTTCAGCACGGCATCGGCAGGTTTGCCGCGCAACACGATGCGGCTGAAGGTGGCCATGAAGACCGAGTTGAAAGCCGCCTCGCGGGCACCCAATCCTTTGGGATTGTCCACGCGCCGCGTTGCCGGGTTTTCGTTCTGGGAGCGGGCCGCCGCCACCAGGGCCGCCAGATCGCCGCGACTCGCCTCCCCTTCCAATCGGGTGACCGGCAGGAAACCCACCTCCAGCAGCAACCGCTCCTGCACGGCGGGCGTGGTCAGAAAATCGGCCAGGCGCATGGCGCGTTGCCCGTCGGCAGCGTTGGCGGGCACGGCCAGACCGATGGTGGTCAAGCGGGCATAGCGCCCTTTGGGCCCCCTCGGGACGGGAAAAGCCACGAACTCGCCCGGTCGGGTGCGAAAGACCTCCAGCAGGCGGGCGGTATGGTCCATGGCCACCCAGGCCTCGCCGGAGAGCAGGTGATCCTGCATGAAGTTGAAGGTTGTGGAATCGGGATTGACCTGGGGCCAGAGGCGTTGCAGATAATCCCAGGCCGCTTCGGATCGGGCGAAGCCGTTGACCACCCCTCCGGAAAAAGCCGGCAGGATGACACCGGGCAGCAGAATCTGGAACAACCCCTTCTCCCCGGCGGGAAAAGCCAGGCGAGGCGCACCGGTCCCCTCCTTCAACGCCTTGGCCCAGAGCAGCAGCTCCTCGTAGCTCAGATCGTGCAGGCTGGCCCCCTTGGGCAGATAATCCAGGGCCTGGCGACGCGCCACCATGATGTAGGTGGCCCGCATCCAGGGCAGGATCGCTTGAGGCGATTCCGGCCCCGATCGGGCTTCCGCCAGGAGTTCGGCGGGCACACCGCGCTCCAGGAGGCGCTGAGCCAATTCGGGAAGGGGTTTGAACAGGCCTTTTTCCGCCAGCGGGATCAACTCTTCGAGCAGTATCCCCGCGACCAGGTCCACCTCCCCTTTCGGCGCCACGGGTTCCCGCAACAGGGCGGCCATGAAGGGCGACTGGTGCAGGGGGGTGAACTGCACGGGCCCCTCCTTGAACCCGGAGAGGATCCGCTGGGAAAAGCGTCTGGCCTCCTCGATGGGCACCAGTTGGGTGGAGTACAGATGCAGGGACTCCTGGGCGGAAAGTCGGTCCGACAATCCCAGGAACACCGCCAGGAAAAGGCCATAAAACAACAACGTGGGCATGATATGGAGTATCCTGAATGCCGGCGACGGAAGAAGCTCCCTCTGTCGGAAGCGAAATAATAGACATTAACATAGGTCCGTTTTGTCACCAAAATCAAGAGACTGTCACCACACTTTGACCCCGACGAGAGAACCGGGTAGCGTTTGCTGAACATTTTCCCCTTGCCAACCGGTCGATGGGCAATTTTCCCCAGGACACGCCGCATGCACAAAACGACACGATCCTCCGATTCTTTTTATCATCGATTATTCGCCCATCCGGGGATGGTCGAGGATCTGTTGGCGCATTTTTTGGACGCTTCGCTGCTCGCGGAACTCAATCTGTCGAAAATGCGTCGGCACAACACCAAGTTCACCTCGTTTCAAGGGGTTCGGCGGCGAGGCGATGTGGTTTGGGAGATCCCCTTCCGGGCAGGAGGAAGTTTGTTTTTATTGCTGATTCTGGAGTTTCAGTCGACTGTTGACCCCTGGACGGCCTTGCGGGTCAACGTCTACACGGGACTGCTCCATCAGCAACTGATCGCGGAGCGCCGGATGAAACCCTCCGACGGGCTGCCGCCCGTGCTGGCCCTGGTGCTGTACAACGGGGAAACCCGCTGGAACGCGCCACCCAGCCTGAGGGAGATGATCAACCTGCCGAAGGATTCAGCGTTATGGCCTTTCCAACCGGAAATGCGCTATTATCCTCTTGACGAAGGACGGCTTCCCGAAGAAAGTCTGCAGGGGAATCCGGCCCTCTCGGCCATCCTGTTTCGCCTGGAACACTCCTCCGATCCGGGGTCGATGTTGCAGGCCGGGCGCGACGTGATGGCCTGGTTCGAAAAACACCCCGACGGGCCTCCCGTCAAACATCTGTTCAACGAACTGCTCTTTGCGGGTCTGCAGCGACTCCGGCTCTCAGACCCGGTTCCGCCAATCCCGGAAGACCTTCAGGAGATGGTCGCCATGTTGAATTGGCATGTGGAAAAATGGGCCAGGGAATACGAACGAATCGGGGAACAGCGTGGGGAGCTGCGCGGAGAACAGCGTGGGGAGCTGCGCGGCGAGCTGCGCGGCGAGAGATCCCTTCTGCTGCGTCTGTTGAACCGGCGTTTCGGCAGCCTTCCGGAGAGTGTGCGGCAACGCCTCGACGAGGCCGACGGCGCCAGCCTCGAAACCTGGGGCGAACGCCTGCTGGAGGCCCGCTCCCTCGACGAGGTATTTGGGGAGTGACCTCTCGGTATCCCCGGACCCGACCCCGTTCTTGACAATCCGCCACACCTGCAAAAATCCTTGACAAGCCGTGGTGATACCCCTGGCCCCACGGGGGCCGGAGTGGTACTCTTCGGTTGTAATGTTCCCTTCTGCCCAGTGCCTTGCCATGTCCAATCCCTTCGGTCCGGACGGTTTCCGTCACCTCCTCAAGGCTACCGGCTACTCCCTGCAGGGATTGGCGGCGGCGTGGCGTCATGAAACCGCCTTTCGTCAGGAGGCTCTGCTCACCCCGCTGATCCTGCCTCTGGCCTTCTGGCTGGGACACGGCGCCGTGGAACAGATTCTGCTTGCCGTCACCTGGCTGCTGGTGCCCCTGGCGGAGCTGGTCAACTCCGCCGTGGAGGCGGTGGTGGACCGAGTCGGCACCGAACAACACGTTCTGGCGGGCCGGGCCAAGGATCTGGGCTCCGCAGCGGTCTTCGTCGCGCTGACCATTCTCGCCTTGACCTGGGGACGCATCGGCTGGGAACACCTCTCCTAGGGCGTGTTGACATTTGCCAGATTTTGGTTCCTGGCAAGGCGCAAGACG
>JADGAQ010000117.1 GCA_015231925.1 Magnetococcales bacterium | reverse complement strand
GTTGACTTCCAACCCCATGGGGTCCAGGGGGCACCCCTGGGACTTTTCCTTTCGCTGTTGATACCGTCACGCCGCGCTGTGCAGGATCCTGAACAGTAACCCAAAATCAAGCCAGGAAAACCCAGGGAACCGCCGAGCGCCGCGTCGCCTCGAAGGCCTCGATGGCGGCGGTGCGCTGCAGGGTCAGGCCGATGTCGTCCAACCCTTCCAGCAGACAGTGTTTGCGGAAGGGATCGACCTCGAAGGGCCAGGCCGTTCCATCCGGTTGGACCACGGTCTGGGACGGGAGATCCACCGTCAGGCGATAGCCCTCCTGAGCCAGGGTGGCGGCGAACAACGCCTCGATCCGCTCCACGGGCAACACGATGGGCAGAATGCCGTTTTTGAAACAGTTGTTGAAGAAGATGTCGGCGAAGCTCGGCGCCAGAATGGCCCGGAAACCATAGTCGAGCAACGCCCAGGGGGCATGCTCCCGGGAGGAGCCGCAACCGAAATTGTCCCGGGCCAGCAGGATGCCCGCCCCGTGATAACGGGGCTGATTGAGGATGAACGCGCCGTTCAAAGGCCGCCCTTCGCAGCTTTGGCCCGGCTCCCCCCGATCGAGGTAACGCCACTCGTCGAAGAGGTTGGGACCGAAACCACTGCGCTGAATCGACTTGAGAAACTGTTTGGGAATGATGGCGTCCGTATCGACGTTGGCGCGATCCAGAGGGGCCACGATGGCGTTGAAAACCCGGAATGGCAACATGGATCCCTCCTCAACCCTGCCAGGAACGAATATCGACGAAATGGCCCGCGATGGCCGCCGCCGCCGCCATGGTAGGGCTGACCAGGTGGGTACGGCTGTCCTTGCCCTGACGGCCTTCGAAATTACGGTTGGAGGTGGAGGCGCAACGCTCTCCGGGAGCCAGCACGTCGTCATTCATGGCCAGACACATGGAACAGCCCGGCTCGCGCCACTCGAAACCCGCCTCCCGGAAGATGCGATCCAACCCCTCCGACTCCGCCTGCTGCTTGACCAGCCCGGAACCGGGCACCACCAGCGCCAGACGGATCGATCGGGCCACCCGTTTGCCCGCCACCACCTTGGCCGCAGCCCGCAAATCCTCGATGCGGCTGTTGGTGCAGGAGCCGATGAAGACCTTGTCGAGGGCGATTTCGGTCATGGGCGTACCCGTCCGCAGGCCCATGTAGGCCAAGGCCTTTTCCAGGGAGCCGCGTTTGATGGCGTCGGGCTGTTGCGCCGGATCCGGCACCCGTCCGTCGACGCCGGTCACCATCTCCGGCGAAGTACCCCAGGTCACCTGAGGCACGATGCGGGAGGCATCCACCTCCACCACGGCGTCGAAAACCGCTCCGGGGTCGCTGCGCAGCTCTTTCCAGGCCGCCACCGCCGCCATCCAGGCCGGGCCTCTCGGGGCGTAGGGCCGGCCTTCGAAATAGTCCAGCGTCTTCTGGTCCACGGCGATCATGCCCGCCTTGGCGCCCCCCTCGATGGCCATGTTGCACACCGTCATGCGACCTTCCATGGAGAGGGCCTCGATGGCGGAACCGGCGAATTCGATGACGTAACCCGTACCCCCGGCGGTGCCGATGCTCCCGATGATATGCAGAATGATATCCTTGGCCGTGGAACCCTCGGGCAGAACGCCCTCCACCCGGATCAGCATGGAGCGCGGCTTCTTCTGCAACAGGGTCTGGGTGGCCAGCACATGCTCCACCTCCGAGGTGCCGATGCCGAAGGCCAGCGCTCCGAAGGCCCCGTGGGTCGCGGTATGGCTGTCGCCGCAGACCACGGTGCAACCGGGCAGGGTGATGCCCTGTTCCGGCGCGATGACGTGAATGATGCCTTGACGGATATCCCCCAAACCGAACTGGGTGACGCCGAAATCGCCGCAGTTGCGATCCAGGGTCTCCACCTGGGTGCGGGAGACCGGATCCGTGATGCCCTGCTCCAGATTGCAGGTGGGCACGTTGTGGTCCGGCACCGCGAAAGTCAGCTCGGCGTGACGCAGGCGGCGTCCCGCCAGACGCAATCCCTCGAAGGCCTGGGGACTGGTGACTTCATGCACCAGATGCCGGTCGATGAAGAGGAGACAGGTGCCGTCGGCATCACGCTCGATGACGTGCTGCTCCCAGATCTTGTCGAACAAGGTACGGGGACTCATGGGGATCCTCCATGGCCTGAATCGATATCACCCCCGGAAAAGCGGGAGAAACGCTCAAGAGTACAGCAAATCAGGATCCGTTCAACCCGAAAAATGGCCCGGACCGGGGTAATCGCCTTGGAATTGATACGGGGGACCGGGGGGAATCCCCCTGGCGGGGTTCGGGGCAGCACCCCGAGGTATTGATGTGGCCTTTTGTCTTTGCCGGCGCGTTCAAGGATGGGGAGGATGAGGCCCTCCCCTGGCCCCCTCCGGCGGGTCGAAATGTATTCCTGGATTGTGCGGAGAATCGGGTTGGTGCGTTTTCCTTCAGGCTTCGACCCGCTACGTCAACCTCTACACCTCGGGGCGCTGCCCCGAACCCCGCCGGAGGGGATAATCCCCCCCGGACCCCCGTTATTTTCAAAGGCCATTGCCCTACCACAGCGGCAGGGCCAACAATTCGGGCATGGCCTCGATCCAGTGGTGCGGTTTGGCTGCGGCAAGGCGTTGCCGGTCATGGCAGCCGTAGGTCACGGCGCAGGTTCGCACCCCCGCCGCATGACCCATGAGGATGTCGAAATCGGTGTCCCCCACCATGAGCGCCTCGTCGGGGGGACAATCCAGTTCCTGAAGAATCTGCTCGATCATGCCGGGATGAGGCTTGGACGGGGCGCAATCGGCGGTGCGAACGGTGGCGAACCAGGGCCCCAGCCCCGTCTCCTCCAGCGTGCGCCCCACCCCCCGCCGCGATTTGCCGGTGGCCATGGCCAGACGAACACCCCGATCCCGCAGACGGTCCAGGGTCTCCTTCACCCCCGGAAACAGGGGATTGCTCAACTGCCTGGCATCGGCCAACTCCTTATAGTGCTTCTTGTAGCGCTCCACCACCCGGTTCTGCACCACCTCCTCGACACCGGGCAGCATGGTTTCCACCGCCAATCCCAAAGAAAGCCCCACCACGTTGCGCACCTCCGCCTCGGAGACGGGCCGTTGCAGACCCTCGTCCCGAAAAGCCAGCATCATGCAGCGCGTGATGCCTTCCAGGCTGTCCACCAAAGTGCCGTCGCAATCAAATATTACCAGAGATATCAATACCTTCCTCCCAGTGGAAAGCGGCATCGAGCTTGCCGAGGAACTGTTGGAGATCGGCGGGCAACGGGGCCCGCACCACCACGCTCCGATTGGTCAGGGGATGGGAAAAAGTCACCTCCCAGGCGTGCAGGAAGAGACGGCGCAGACCCAACTCCCGCAGGCGCTGATTGAAGGTCTTCTCCCCGTACTTGGGATCTCCGGCCAGAACATGCCCGGCCCACTGGCAGTGGGCCCGAATCTGATGGGTGCGCCCCGTGGCCGGCTCCACCAGCAACAACGCCGCTTCGGGAAAACGGTGCAGCACCCGGTAACGGGTCAGGGCCGGTTGTCCTCCCTGCCCCTCCACCACCACCATGCGCTCCCCGCCCTGCAGATGCCCCTTCACCAGCGGCGCGGAAATCGTCCCCCGCTCCGGCGGTTGCCCCTGCACCAGGGTCAGATAGCGCTTGGCCACCCGACCCTGTTTGAAAGCCGCAACCAGTCCGGCCACCGCCCGACGATCCACCCCCAGCAGCAGACAGCCCGAGGTCTCCCGATCCAGACGGTGACACAACTCCGGCAGGCCCGGCAATCCCTGTCCGCGCCAGTACTCCTTGAGGGCGTCGATCAACCCCCAGCTCTGATTGCTGCCGCTATGAACCACCATGCCTTCCGGTTTGTCCATCACCAGCAGCCACTCGTCCCGCCACAGAATGCGCTCCCTTAAGCCCTCCACCACCCGTCGGGGCACGCACTGTCCACCCTCCGCCTCCACCACCGGCCGGTGGGGCGGAATCCGCACCTTCTCCCCCGCCTCCACCCGGCGTCCCACACGGCAGCGTCCTCCCTCCACCCGCACCTGTCCCGTGCGGATCCAACGAAAGATCGCCACCTCCGGCAAATCCTTCATGCGCCGCTGAATGAAGCGCTCCAGACGCATGCCGGACTCCTCCGGAGTCACTTCGAGATGGCAAACCGGCAAATTCCCCTCATTTGTCTCCATCACCAACTTTGCCTCCCGATCAGATTGATCGTATGATAGCCCCGATTCACGAATGCAATCGGGGTCGCAGGAGCCGCCACCTTGAACCGGAGTGCCGTCTCCTCCCCCGATTCCACGTCAGCGCACAGCAAACGAAAACACCGTCCTAAACGTCCCTGGCGCCCGCCATCCCTATGGGGATGCCCTGCCCGGGGAGCGAACCAAACATGGCAGGAGCCGAACACGCATGACAAAACATATGCTGGTGGACGCAACGCACCTTGAAGAAATTCGCGTTGCCGTCATCCAAGATCAACTCCTTCTCGACCTGGAAATCGAGTCCTCCACCAAAGAACAGATCAAAGGCAACATCTACCTGGGCCGGGTCACCCGGGTGGAACCCTCCCTTCAGGCGGCCTTCGTCGATTTCAACGGGGGTCGGCAAGGTTTTCTTTCGGTAAACGACATCCACCCCAAATATTACCCGCCCGAATTCACCGAGGAACCGGAAAATCTTCCCGAAGAGGACCCCACCGGCGAGGAAGGGGACGATGTGGGCGATGAGGAAGAGGGATCCCTTCTGGGAGAGAGCCGCAGCCGCTTTTTTCAGCGCCGGCGTAGCGTGCCCATCCAGAAGATTCTCGTCAAGGGTCAGAACCTGGTGGTGCAGGTCGTCAAGGAGACCCGGGGCACCAAAGGGGCCTCGCTGACCACCAACATCTCCCTGGCGGGCCGTTACACCGTCCTCTTGCCGGAAAACTCCGGCGGCGGCGGGGTCTCGCGGAAAATCGTCGATCCCGAAGAGCGCAAGAAGCTCAAGGAACTGATGGGCTCGATGGAGATTCCCGCCTCCATCAGCCTGATCATCCGCACCGCCGGTCTCGGACGCACCAAGCGCGAGATTCAGCGGGACATGAGCTATCTGATGCGCCTGTGGAAGATGATCGAGGAGAAGACCAAGCTGGTCAAAGCCCCCATCCTGCTCCACGAAGAGGGCGACATCATCATCCGCACCATTCGGGATCTTTACACCTCCGACATGGCGGAGATCCTCATCGAAGGCAACGAGGCCTACCGGCGCGGCAAGGATTTCATGCGCCTGCTCATGCCCCGTTTCCTGAAGGTGGTGCAACCCTATCGGGAAAGACAGCCCATTTTCGCCCGCTACGGCGTGGAAGACCAGATCGAGTCGATGCACGACCGGGTCATTCAGCTCAAGGGCGGCGGTTATCTGGTGGTCGACATCACCGAAGCCCTGGTGAGCATCGATATCAACTCCGGTCGCTCCACCCGTGAAAAGAGTGTCGAAAACACCGCCTTCAAGACCAACATGCAGGCGGTGGACGAAATCGCCCGGCAACTGCGGTTGCGGGATCTCGGCGGTCTGATCGTCATCGATTTCATCGACATGGAGGACAAAAAACACAATCTGGACGTGGAAAAGCGTCTCAAGGACGCCATCAAGATGGATCGGGCCAAGATCCAGATGGGCAAGATCTCCCAGTTCGGTCTGCTGGAACTCTCCCGGCAGCGTCTGAAGCCCGCCTTCAGCGAATCGAGCCGTCAGATCTGCCCGCGTTGCAGCGGTCTGGGCACGGTGCGTTCCGTGGAATCGAGCGCCATTCGTCTCATGCGCATCATCGAGGAGACCGCCTCCACCGGTCGCTATTCCCGTCTGACCTTCCGTACCTCTCCCGACGTGGTGAGTTTTCTGCTCAACCAGAAACGGACCCAGTTGACCCGCATGGAAGAGGCCAATCTGGTCAAGATTTCGGTGTTGGGAGACCCGGAAATCGTCTCGCCCCAGTTCCGCAAGGAGGTGGTGGAGCGTCCCAAGGGAGAGGAGTTGCCCCCGCCTCCGGAACCGCCCCGTCTGCCTCCGCCTCCGGAGGATGACGAGGAGCCCGACATCGATCCGGACGGGTTTGATCCCGAACTGGACGACGAGGAGATGCCGGTCGTCGCTTCCGCCGCCGGGGCCGCAAACCCCGAGCAGGAGGGTGCGCCGACCCGCTCCCGCCGCAGGAGACGTCGTCGTCGTCGCGGCAGCGCCGGCACGGGTGAAATTCGGGAGAATGGCTCCGCCGCCACGTCCGACGCCGAGTCCGCCGCGCCTGCGGCAGAGGCTCCTCCCCGCACCTCGCATCCCCGTCCCACCCGAGCTCCGGCCCCTGTGGCCGTCAGTACCGGTGTTCCGGGGCTCTATATTCTTCCTCCGCCCACCGAAGCCCCGACAGGGGATGCCACGCCTTCTGTGGAAGCGACCGAGGGCAGCGACGAGGGGACTGCGGAAAACGGCGAACCGGAAGAATCCGCCAGCGGCGAAACCGCTGCCCGTCCCCGCCGTCGCCGTCGCCGCCGTCGCACCCCGACCCGCGCCGCAGGGACGGATCAGCCCTCGCTCTTTTCCGAGGAGGGCGGCTCCGAAGAGGGTGGCGAGCGGGAAGAGGCCCCTCCGGTTCGGGAAGAGGTGCCTGCGGTTCGGGAAGAAGCATCCCCGGTTCGGGAAGAAGCACCCCCGGTTCGGGAAGAGACGGAATAACGGGTATTGCCGGTTGCCAAACCGCGATTATCTTGGAGCGCGTTGTTCCGTTCGGCGAGGGTCCGGGGTGATCATTCCCCTGGTTGCGTCTTGCTGGCACGTTCAAGGATGGGGAGGGTGAGCCCCTCCCCTGGCCCCCTCCGGCGGGTCGAGGGGTAACACGGTTTGGTGGCGGTTCAGAGTCGATCATTTCACCTATTGGCTTCGACCCGCCATAGGCCACTTCAACACCTTGGGGCTCCGCCCCAAACCCCGCCGGGGGGGGATAATCCCCCCCGGACCCCCGTATGACTGGAAAGATCAACCTCTTTTCAGGCCCTGAAAAAACGCTCGATATCCCCGACCTTGGCCCGCTGCACCCGGCGCATCAAGGCATGAGAGAGTTCACGAACCGCGTATCGCTCCACCAAAGCCGACTCCAAACGCAGCAGCAGATGCGCCGCCGTCTCCGCATCCGCCATGGCCCGGTGGGCCCTCCCCGTATCCGGCAACCGCATGAAAGCGGACAAGGTGGTCAAGCGATGGTTCGGCGCATCCGGAACAATGCGCCGGGCCGCCAGCATGGTGCAGGCAAACTCCTGACAGGGCTTGCGCCCGATCATCGCCAACTCCCCCTCCCAGAATTTGCTGTCAAAGGAAGCATTGTGCGCCACCAGCGGCAAATCCCCCACAAAATCCGCCACCTCGCCCATTACCCGCGCCGCCGGTGGAGCCCTTTTCACCATGTCGTTGGTAATGCCGGTCAACTGGGTGATAAACGACGGCACCCACACCCCGGCATTCATCAAACTCTGATAGCGCCGCTCCAGCTTCCCCTCCCGCACCACGATGGCCGCTATCTCCGTGGCCCGCGCCCCCTGCCCAGGAGAAAGCCCCGTGGTCTCAAAGTCGATGATGGCTACCTCTTCCATAACCGCCGCATCCTCCTCCCCAAACTGCCTGTCTCATGGCTCCGAAACCAGTCTAATCGAGTGGACCCGCTCCCTCCACGGGAAATCGAAACCATTCTTGACAACATATTCGCATAACGATATATTCGCCGAAACAGATAAACACCGCCCTGAACGGATCGTTTCAGGGAAGGAACCGCGACTCTATTCGAAACCGCACAAAAGGAGAGAAGACCATGGCGATTCGTGTGGGCATCAACGGCTTCGGACGGATGGGACGGCTGGGTCTGCGGGCGGCCTGGGGTCGTTTGCCGGAGCTGGAATTCGTCCATGTCAACGAGATCCTGGGGGATGCGACCTGCGCGGCCCACCTGCTCAAGTACGATTCGGTCCATGGCCGCTGGGATCGGGATATCCAGGCGGAAGGCGAGGCCATTCGCATCGACGGACAACGTCTGGGATACACCATGGCCAAAACGCCCGGCGAAATCGACTGGCAAGCCCTGGGAGTCGATCTGGTACTGGAATGCACCGGCAAGTTCAAGACGGCAGCCACCCTGCAGCCCTACTTCGACCGGGGGGTGAAGAAGGTCGTGGTCTCGACGCCGGTCAAGGAGCCGGGGGTGCTGAACGTGGTTTACGGCATCAACGACAGCCTTTATGACGCCGCCCAACACCGCATCGTGACCTCCGCCTCCTGCACCACCAACTGCCTGTCGCCGGTGGTGAAGGTGATTCTGGAGAATCTGGGCATTCGTCACGCCACCATGACCACCATTCACGACATCACCAACACCCAGACCATCATCGATCTGGGCCACAAGGATCTGCGTCGCGCCCGGGCCAACAGCCTCTCCCTCATTCCCACCACCACCGGTTCCGCCCGTGCCATCATCGAGATCTTCCCGCAGCTCAAGGGCAAGATCGACGGCATCGCGGTGCGGGTGCCCCTGCTCAACGCCTCCCTGACCGACGTGGTCTTCGAGGTGGAGCGCCCCACCACCGTGGAAGAGGTCAACGGTTTTCTGAAGGCCGCTTCGGAAGGCCCCCTCAAGGGCATTCTCGGTTTCGAAACCCTGCCCCTGGTCTCCATCGACTACAAGACCGATCCCCGCTCCTCCATCATCGACGCCCTCTCCACCATGGTGGTCAACGGCACCCAGGTGAAGATCTTCGCCTGGTACGACAACGAGTGGGGCTACGTCAATCGCATGGTGGAACTGGCAGCCAAGGTGGCCCGTTCGCTGTAGGGCTCCCCTGGCCATCCGTCCACCAACCGGGAGGGGCCACCCCCCTCCCGGCTTCACGAGGCAACCATGGCAACCGCTACCCTGGGCTTCCGGCTCTACCTGATCATCACCCTGGCCTACTGGGCCTTCACCCTCACCGACGGCGCCATCCACATGCTGGTGGTGCTGCATTTTCACAATCTCGGCTTTTCGCCCCTCTCCATCGCCTTTCTGTTCCTCTTTTACGAGATTTTCGGCATCCTCACCAACGGCGTGGGCGGCTGGATCGCCAGTCGCATCGGGCTGAACCGCACCATGATCATCGGCGGCTTTCTGCAGGTCTTCGCCCTGGGCATGCTGGCCATGGACCCCTCGTGGTTGAGCGTGAGCTACGTCATGACCGCCATGGCCCTGTCCGGCATCGCCAAGGATCTCAACAAAATGAGCGCCAAGGCGGGGGTCAAGCTGGTCACCCCTCAGGGTGCCGACGCCGAAGGCCGCCTCTTCAAGTGGGTGGCCATCCTCACCGGATCCAAGAACACCCTCAAGGGAGCCGGGTTCTTCCTGGGGGCGCTGCTGCTGCAACTGCTGGGATTCCAAACCACCCTGGCCGCCCTCTCCGGGGCTCTGTTCCTGGTCTACATCCTCACCGGCTGGGCCCTGCCTTCGGCCATGGGGGCCTCCAAAAGCAAGGCCAAAATCTCCCAGATCTTCTCCAAAACCCGTGAAATCAATGTGCTGGCCGCAGCCCGCTTCTTCCTCTTCGGCTCACGGGATGTCTGGTTCGTGGTGGGTCTGCCGGTCTTTCTGCAGTCGGTGGTGGGCTGGAACCATGTGGAAGTGGGCAGCTTTCTGGCCTTGTGGGTGGTCTGTTACGGCTTCGTGCAAGCCGGTGTGCCCCTGCTCTTCCGCAGCGACCGGCATCCCACGGGAGCCACCGCCCGCAACGCCGCCTTTCTGCTGGCCGCCTTTCCGGCGGGCATCGCCCTGGCCCTCCATCAGGGCTACGACCCCGCCCTCTCCCTGATGGCCGGACTGGCCGCCTTCGGCGTGGTCTTCGCCATCAACTCCTCCCTCCACTCCTATCTGATCCTCTCCTATTCGGACCACGACAAGGTGGCGATGAACGTCGGCTTTTACTACAGCGCCAACGCCGCCGGACGGCTGGTGGGCACCCTGCTCTCCGGATGGGCCTATCAGACCCAGGGGTTGACCGGCTGCCTGTGGTGGTCCACCGGCTTCGTTCTGGCTGCGGCCTTGCTGTCGATTCTGCTGCCGGGAAGGACGGAACGCGCAACACCTTGATTTTCGTCAGAGCATCCGTTACTGCCGAAGGGTGGAAGGGAATCCCTCCCTTTCCCTCTTCAGGCAGGCGACGGTGGCACGATGATCTCTTCCGGACCCTCTTTCCGACCCCTGGTGATTGGCACGGTGGTGCTGGCGGCCCTGCTGGCGGGCGGCTTGTGGCCGGACGGCACGCCCGTGCCCGAAGGCATTCACGCCGACCGGGTGGTGTTGCACAAGTCGAGGAGGCTGCTGATTCTGTTCCGCAAGGAGCAGGTGCTTCGGGAGTACACCGTCTCCCTCGGCCGCCAGCCCACAGGCCCCAAGGAGCAGGAAGGGGACAACCGCACTCCGGAAGGGAGCTACCGGCTCGACAGCCGCATGGCCAACAGCGCCTATCATCGTTCGCTTCACGTCTCCTATCCCAACGCCGAGGATTCGGCCCGCGCCGGACAGAGAGGGGTGTCGCCGGGCGGGGCCATCTTTCTGCACGGTCTGCCCAACGGCCTGGGCTGGCTGGGCCGTTGGCACCGTCTGCTGGACTGGACCCGTGGCTGCGTCGCCCTGACCAACCGAGAAATCGAAGAGCTGTGGCAGGCGGTGCCAGCGGATACCCCCATCGAAATCCTGCCATGAACCTCGGCCTCGCGGTCTGCCGGAATACGCCCGGCTATTTTATCAATTTACAAAGTAAATGACCCCTCCGCCGAAGAACCGTGATAAGTTGCGAAAAGTGAAAACATCCTCCATGACCGCGTGATGGACATGCCGAAACACGATTCCGACTTTGCCTCGCTGAACGCGCCCGGACAAAACGCCTCGTTCCCCAAACCACTCAACAAGCTGGCTCACTATATCCTCGGCGGTGGCCACTTCAGCGAGGATGAAGAGTATTTCCGCTTTCAGTTTCATTTCCTCTTTTCGGTGATGTTGACGGGTCTGCTGATCACGGCGCTCTTTTTCGTGGCCGAGTGGCAGGACTGGAACCATGTGGGGGAGACCCACCTGTTCTATCAGAAGGTTTACTTCGGCATCACCATCTGTCTGCTTTCGTTCATGTGGGGCAGGAAACATCTGTTCAAGATCATTGCCTGGATCTACGGCACCATGGCCTTTCTGCTGTACATCGTCGCCCTGATATACGTTCCGGCGGACGAACTCCGGGTGGCCTGGTTCTATTTGCAGATTGCGGGCGTTTACATCCTGCTGGGGCAGAAAGCCGGTCTGGCCACCACGATCGCCTCGGTCGGGGTGGTGGTGGCGCTCAATCATCACCTTTCCGCACCCTATTCCCCGAACGCGATCGCCACTTATTCCCTGAGCATTGTCGCCTCCAGCCTCTTTTTTCACATCTACACCACCCGTTCCATGTCGTTTTACCAGCGCATGCTGGAATCGAATCGCAAGTATCGGGAGCTTGCCAGTCGGGATCCGTTGACCGGCCTGATGAATGCGCGGGCCTTTTACGAGGGATGCGACCGCATGATTCATCTGGCGCAACGCAGCGGAACGCCCTTTTCGGTTCTGTTCATCGATCTGGACCATTTCAAATCGATCAACGACCGGTATGGTCACGAAGCCGGAGACACGGTTTTGAAGGGTGTGGCAAACTGCATGATCCGTCAGACGCGGCAAAGTGATCTGCTGGGACGTATCGGCGGGGAGGAATTTTCCATGTTTCTGCAGAACACCGACCTGCAGGGCGCCAGGTTGCTGGCCGAGAAGCTGCGGCAGGAGATCGAGGCGTCCATGCCCCGTATCGGGGATACCGCGTTGCGCATTACGGCCAGCATCGGTCTGGCTCGCAGTGAACCGCATCACCACTGCATCGCCGACATTCAGCGTTTGGCGGATCAGGCCATGTACATGGCCAAAAAACAGGGCCGCAACCGGGTTACCTGTTTCGACGAGGTGGCCCCGCTGCTGCATTAGACCTTCGGCAAACGCAAGAGTGGTCGCCTTGCAGCAGGAACAGCAACCATCGCCATCCCCTCGAAGCCCTCTTTTCATCGCCGGTTGGCGTCTCTCTCGAATGGACCGGATAGAGGCGTTGTTCGTCGCTCTTGGCGCTGAAGTCATCGAAGGAAATGGTTCGCGGGTAGGTTTCACACTGCAGGGTGAACGTGCCGACTTCCCTCGCCCGCATCCGCCCAAGGAGGCCAAACCCTGTCAAATCCGCGCCATCCGTGAGTTTCCGGAACCTATCGGAGTCAAGCCATGACCCCCATGATGAACAAGGGCTACGCCGCCCATATCGAGTATAGTGACGAGGATAAATGTTTAGTGGGGCGTGTCGCCGGCATCAAACCAATCCTCACCTTCCACGGCGAATCCGTTGCCGAAGGGAGACAGGTTTTGCGGGAAACGGTGGACTTTTAGCTCGAAACTTGCGCCGCAAGGGGTGAGCGACCTGACAAGCCCTTTTCAGGGAAGATCATGGGCGCGTGCCGCCGGAGCTGCACGCGATACCGGTAGCCGAGGCCTTGGGCAAGAGCCTCATCAACCCGTTCTTAACCGAGGCCATTGAGCGAGCGGTGAAATCTTGACCCGTGGAAGTCTTTCTCCTCAAGGGAATTCCCGGAATTTGGCAGGGTGTTCGTAAATTCCCTCCATTGAACTGGAGAAGATCGAGGAGGTCATGGACTCGCTCAGGAGTGGACCCGATTGGCGCTCTTACGCCCTGGTTTTTGAGGTTTGAGGATCCGCTTCAATTGGGTTTCCAGTTTGTCCAAAAAAAGATCACTGCCCAGGGGTCTGCCGGTTTGTTCGTGTCTGCGCAGGGTTTCCATGGTTTCATC